>JBAVRC010000652.1:0-4415 GCA_049694615.1 Thermosynechococcaceae cyanobacterium
CCGATAGGTCATGTGTTCCAGCAGCCCACCCATGACGGTTGCCTGGACCGTCAGCGGCGTCTCGAATTTGGCTTGCAAAGTCTCGACTAAATCTTGAGCGACGAGTAGGTACTTGAAGCGACCCGGAATCTCATCGGTGCCTTCAACAACGGCATAAACGAGATCGGGGTTAACGGCGATCGCCAAGTTTCCCGGTATTGTCCAGGGGGTCGTCGTCCAAATGGCAACCCCCAGCTCTCCTAAAAACGGATCGAAAGGGGCTTGCAGGGTAGCGGGCAAGGTCGTGACCTCAAAAGCCGCATAAATCGACGGCGACGTATGGCCTTCCGGGTATTCCAGCTCAGCCTCGGCCAAAGCCGTTTGGGAACTGGGACTCCAGTGAACGGGCTTGAGACCGCGATAAATATAGCCCTTCAGCACCATCTGTCCGAACACATCGATTTGAGCTGCCTCATAGGCGGGCTGCATTGTGAGGTAAGGGGTGTCCCATTCCCCCCAGATGCCGTAGCGCTTAAAGCTATTGCGCTGGCGATCCACGGTCTTAAGGGCGAAGTCGCGGGCCTTCCAGCGTAGCTTGATGGGGGTTAAGTTGGCCCGCTGCTCGGCACTAAGGGTTTGCAGCACCTTGAGTTCAATGGGCAGACCGTGACAGTCCCAACCCGGCACATAGCGCACCTTTCGTCCTTGCAGCATCTGGAACTTATTGACGGTATCTTTCATGATCCCGCCCAGGGCATGGCCGATGTGGAGGTCGCCGTTGGCATAGGGAGGGCCATCGTGCAGAATAAACAGTTCGCCGGGATTGGTTTGAGATAGGGTCTCGTAAATCTGCTCCTGAGTCCAGAAGGCTTGCAGTTCCGGCTCTCGTTGGGTGGCATTGGCCCGCATGTCAAACTTGGTTTGGGGCAAATGAACGGTGTTTTTGTAGCGTCCAGATTCTGTCACGGGCTTTTATCTACGGCATGGGTGGGCTTTAGCCATTATAGAATCGGGTGGCAGGAAGCGCGGACTCTGGGTTCATCCCTGGGCGATCGCCCAAATGTGAAGATCGCCATATCCCATTATTCGGTATCAGGCTCTCAGGCTGGGTACTATGGATGTAGTTTCTTGCTGTCAATGCTCAGGTCTAAATGCAGAAAAAGGCGATTCGGTCAGTATCGCTACGGAATCGAATGATTGTGGGGGTGGGTGCCATGCTCCTTCCCATGATTGTTTTGTCTGGCGGATCCTTCTTTTTCTTTGAGCAGGCGGTAGGGCAATTCGAAAAAAACGAAAACCAGATGTTTGAGGAGCTATCTCCACTTGCTAACCTTGAGGAAACCATAACAGAAACAAACGATTTATTTGCCGAAAAAAATAATTATCCTATATCAGAATTTCGATATCGTTTTCTTGCCTTAGATCAGAAGGCAGATCAGGCTTTTCATCAGCTATTAAATTCTCCCTCAAAATTAAAAGAAAAACAAAATCTTGTTTTAAAAATTCAACAAAATTGGCTTAACGCTGAGAGAATAACATATCAAACTCTCAATAATAATACGATAACGAATTCCACTCAGTTAGACAATCAAGTGGGTCAGATCAAAGAATATCTCGAAAATGCTGAAACCCAAATTCACAGCCTTAACTACCTATTCGTTCAATTTAAGGCAACGGATAATTTGACACAAATCCAAGCCTTTAAGCAACGCGTTCGCATCATTGTGGCGATCGTATTTGTCTTTGCGTTGATTATGGTAGTCGGTTCAGCATTGACCTTGGCTCAGTCTATCTTAAAACCCTTAAGTATTTTACAAAAGGGAGTCGGATATTTTGGCGCAGGAGATTTGACCCATCGCATTCAACTCCACACAAAAGATGAGCTAGAACATTTAGCCTATGCCATTAACGACATGGCCAATAAGCTTGAGCAAAGTCAGCGAGAACTAACCGAGATGGCAACCATTGATGGCTTGACCGGGGTGTTCAATCGTCGCGAGTTCAACCGTCGGCTCAAAGTGGAACTGGAGCGATCGCGCCGGGAAGGGCATTCGGTTTCGTTGTTAATGGTAGATATCGATCACTTTAAGAAACTGAACGATACCTACGGTCACCAATCAGGCGACGATGCCTTGCGTTATGTATCCAAGTTGCTGAAGCGCGAAGTGCGACCGGGCGATCAACCAGCTCGCTACGGCGGCGAAGAATTTGCTGTGATTTTGCCCTACGCGGACAGCAATGATGTTTTTATCGTGGCTGAACGGATTCGTATCTTGTTGGCGGCGCAAGACATTCCGATTCAGGACAATCAGAGGGTTCGAGTCACGGCTAGCCTGGGGGGAGCCACCTTTCCGAGCGACGCTCAGTCCGAAGAAACCCTGATGGCGGCAGCGGACGAAGCCCTATATCGCGCCAAGCATGGCGGTCGGAATCGCGTTTGCTTAGCCAATCCAATCTTGACCCCAAGTCCAACCCCTGTAACACCAACCGTCGAAACGGCAGCACCGCAAGCGTTACCCCTGCCGATGTCGCAACAGTCTTCAAGATAGAGGGGCACATCCCTTCAACTGAAATACGTTAAGTCAGTTGGGTATCTATAATAATGTTGATTTTTGCGTAGAATACAGTAGACAAACTGCAATGCGTTTGTCGATACGGGGGACTTTGTCAATACCAATCATTAAGAATTACACAAAGCTCGAACTTTGTGTAGGCATAGATCTGGCAGAGATTGGAATTTCAGCCCCACCGACATAACCGTCACCCATCTTATGTTACGAAAAGCCTTTGGCAAACCATTAGGTCGATGTCCTTTTTTTGCGTTTCCGTCCAACAACGGCTATGCCTTGCCCCTCGCCTTATGCTTGGGTATGGTCATGATTGCGTTATCTGTCATGACGGTTTTGGTGGCCCAAGGCGATCGCAATTCAGCCCTACGGCGCAAAGAGTCCGGGGCCAGTGTTTTGGTCAGCGATAGTGCAGCGGCGCGAGCCTTGCTTGCCTTGAGCCAGCCTGAGAACGGTGCGTTGTTGATGCGCAACTATGACCCCATTGACCCCAATACTGGCAACAACTACCTTGGGTCCGATGGCATCCCCAACAGTGGAGACGAAACCGCGCTTGCTGTCGATGAATGGACCGGATACGACCCCAGTAATGCACCTTGTTTTCAGCAATTGGGATGGGGCGCGCCAGACCTTCCCCTCACCGGTACCATTGGAAATCAAGAAACCTATATCATTCGCGCCTATCGTTACGATCAACGGAATCGTTGGGGCACGTTGCTGGTTGAAGGCAACTATAAGGGACAACGCTCAAAGGTTGCGATCACGTTTTCGATTGAGCCTGTTGCAGAGGACTTTCCGGGTGTGATGGTCATCGACAATACCTATGGAGCATCCAAGCAGGTCGGTGTTCTAGGTCTGCGGGGTCGAGATATTTTGGGCCATAACGGGAACGTATACTATGCCCCCTATAGTTCTGCGGCTCCTGCCTTCACAGGGCGTTCTGCGCCAGGGGATGCCACGCGGCCCAACTATCTCTCAGCCATTTGGTCCTCCAGCACACAGGATGGTGCGATTGGAGATACAGTTTCAGGCAAACTGATTGCGTGTAAGCTAACCCCTTTGCTTCCAGTTGGAACGAAGGGGAAAAATTTAGGGGCGATCAAGACCAGCCTTACACTCACAGGGACAGGCGGCCCTATTCCCACGTTCTATCAAGTCGAGGAGATTGCGCTGGCCAATAAAGATACCCTCAAGGTGGACACAACGAATGGCCCGGTTTATATAGAAGTTGTCTTTACGGGCAGTAACCGGAATGCCATCAGCTTAAAGGGCCAAGCCAAGATTTTGAACATTCGCACAGATGGTAAACCGCCGCAGGTCGGTGATCTTCGCTTTCTGTCTTGGGGCGACACGGGGGTCACCCTTTATGACCAAACCTGTATTCAAGATGCCTTTTTTTGGTTTTGGAAGGATGAATTGAGGCTGTTGACCTCAGGGCCGGGTTGCCCAAGCGGACAAAATACCAACTTTGAAGGGGTTGTCTGGATGGAGGCGATCCTGAGTTCCAAAAATGCAACGGTCAATCGAGACTTGAATTACCTTGGACAAACAGGGCAATCCTACGACACCGAGACGACATCTGGAGCCACGTCTGGGATTGCAGTGCCGGATGATGTGGCCAGTTTAACGGACGTACTGAAGTATGTAGACTGGCCGGCTCGATACAAATATGGCGCGATTAAGAATTGGCAGCGGGTGAATTAAGGCTCAAGGCTAGACAGTTCCGCAAATACCCTGAGGTGGGTTAATTTTTTTCTTCCTAGAATTAAAAATAGGTAGACCATTGTGAGTTTACGCCGTTGGGACATCACCAAACAGTTCAAATCAAAGGCGATCGCAATTGATGTGATGACGGGGAGACCTGACGGA
>JBAVRC010000653.1:0-1802 GCA_049694615.1 Thermosynechococcaceae cyanobacterium
ACTCAGGCCATTGTGCAACTGCTGGGCAAATTGCCCAACGCGACCCTCAGAACCCATTACATTCATCGCTGTGCCGAATGGCTCAGTCCCGGAGACGATGCCCGTCAAATCCTACAAATTGAGGATGCGCTGCGGCAACAGGTGCGCGGCCAACGCTGGCACGGGCGATCGCAAAAATGGCAGCGTCCAGCGGACTATAGCTTACGGGAAACAGCGGAAGCGCAACTTCTCCGCATTTACCTACACTGTCCCTATCATCGACAGGATGTCAAAGAAGCCCTCCGACAACGGGATTTTGATTTTACCTTTTCGCACCATCGCTTTTTATGGCGACAGATCTTGTTTATTGAGGAACAATTCTGGGCCGAGAATCCCGATCTTCCCAGCCATCCAGAGTTCCATGGCAACCCAGCCGAAGTTGCATTAATTGAAGCCCTGCAAGATTTATGCACCCAACATTCCCAGGAATTGCAACAGGTCTATCACCTCATGCAATTAACCGAAACCACCGAAGTCGAAATTTTAAGACCCACTCTGGCGATTCGGGCCGCAATGGCAACCTTGGAACGAATCGCCTGCGAGAAACGCTGTCGACATGTTTTAGATTTGTTGCAAGCGGCCTTAAAAGACGCAAGTCGTGAGTACGACCAACGACCTATGCTAGACGACTACCTCACCCATCTCTTCGACGAGACCTCGGATGAAGCCGATGCATTACAGACTGAGGAGCATCAGTGTTTTCAGGAATTAGAAGAACTCAAGCGGCTGTATTATCAAGAAAAGCGCTATTTGCAACAAATTGAACAACAGCGCTATATCAGCATCACTGAACTGAACCAAGCAGGACGAGATCTGTTTTCGCCGTTGAATTAGCCGTCTGGTACCACCGCCTCCCTCTGTAAACATTTGCTAACCCAGGTTAAGGGTTAGACGCAACCGGGTATTCTTAGGAGATGGGTGTGTATGTGTGCATGTGTGCATTGATGTGACAAACTGACATTCAAGAGATGTCGTTACGTCGCCGACTTGTCACAGCGTAGATCTATCTTAAGAAATATCAAGGCTCACAGGCATCCAAAAGGAAGATCTCGGACCGATGAGATGGAGTTGCGGTTGCCCAATATTGTTCCTCATTCTTGCTGGGAAAATCGATTATGATTTCCAATGCTCCGCCGCGACGTGTTCCCATGTTACGGGCGTTCAAATTGCAGGGGATTCAAAGTACCCTTCAAGACTGGATTAACCGAGAAATTATCAGTGAAGATCCCTACGATCATGAACTGATCGTAGAGCAAGCACTGTATGAGCAATTGAAACAACTGGAATTCGAGTCGATCAAGGTACCGTTGCAGCCGAGCGAGAAGCTAGATCTATCCAGCTCCTGCGCCAGAACGGTCAAGATTTAAGCAATAGATAATAGAGTTGACCAGGGGTGTTCACCCATCCGGCTTTTGCTTTTGCTTTTGCACCTGTTCCCATAAAAATATCGACCCGACCTGCGCCTTTAATGGCTCCGCCAGTGTCTTGATCCAGGACAAAACGACTAGCGTTTTGAAATTCGATGGTCTGGGCTGAACCCTCGTAGGGAAGGCGCGTCTGGATCAAGGCCAAGGCTCCCGGTGGCATGAGAGATTTATCCGTGGCAATGGAGCGCTCGGCTGTAACCGGGACGCCTAGACTGCCTGTCGCAGGCGCGCCATGGGTTTCAGCGAAAAAGACAAACCGTTGGTTGCGCGGAATGTATTGATCCAGTTCCGTTGGATGGTCCTGGAAATATTGCAGCAAAAACGACAGGTTTAAAT
>JBAVRC010000654.1:0-3499 GCA_049694615.1 Thermosynechococcaceae cyanobacterium
GACTCAGGGTGTCTTGGTCCAAGGCGAAGTGGACAATGTGCGGCACCCGCAGGGGTATCGGCTTAACCGGATCCGCCGAATTGGGATTAAAGGAAATCCGAGGTTGGGGCATGGGAATCTCGACCAGATCCGGGTCGCCCCCCTGAATCGTGGCATTCAGCGCAGGTTCGGAGGTGCCGTACTGGGGGTCTGTGGCGATCGCACTAATCGCGTCATTCGCCTTGAGGGTATCCAGGGTTGCTCCAAACCGCCCTTGCTCATCGGTCTGTACCGTTAAAAAGGGTTCGCTCAATGGTCCTCGGTCGCCCGCTTCCGTCACCCGATACAACGTCACCGTCGTTCCTGGATCAGCCTTGCCATCAATATTCACCTGTCGGCCTTGCCGCACAAAAGTTGGACTCAAAAATTCCGGCGTATTCACCGACCCATTACCCGTATCGCGGCGGCGATTGCCCGTATCGCGAGTGGGATTGGGACCGTCCCCTGCCAAATAGTTGGTAACTGCCGTATGCTGCCGCGCCACCAAATCAATACTCAGACCCTTGATCTGGGCAAAGCGATTGTTCTGGATCGCAATGCGATCGCTCTGAGGATAAGCGGCTACCACCACACCGGGACCGTTTTGATCCTGGATGAGATTGTCCAGCACCTGATGCCCGCTGCCCATTAAATACACCGCAGCCTGATGCAAGCGCGTGCCATTGCCTTGCAGAGTATTGCCCTGAATCGTGACTGCCCCCTCCGGCTTAAATAAATAGATGGCACTGCCGCCATTACCGCGCAGGGTATTGTTGCGAAGGGTTGTCCCGGCAATGCGGCCCGTGAGGCGGATGCCATCGGCCATGGCTCCAAAGCCGTTTTGCTCAATGCGGTTGTCGGCAATCTCCATTCCCTCGGCCTGATCATGGGCCAGGATGCCACTGCCACTGTGGTGGGCGATCGCATTGCGGCGAATCATCGGGGCCTGGGCTTGCAGCACCACTACACCAAAATCAGACGGAGCCGTCGGTCGAAGGCCATCGGGGGAATACCCCAACCGATTGTCTTCAATCGCCACCCCTTCCGGGGCATGATCCACATTCACCATGCCCACTTCCTTCGCCGACTGGGGACTGGAGCGCAGAGCCATGATCAGCACGTCGCCGCTGGGTTCGGGATGGTCCTGGCGGGTGGCAAATCCGTAGAGGTTCAACCCCCGGACGGTAACGCGATCGCCCAAAATCGTCAGCCCCCGTGCAATGGCAACCCCCGGTGCAGGGGTTAGGGTGACCACGGGCAGACCGGGCTGGAAGCCTGGTTGGGTAGTGCCATCCAAGGTGGTTTCGGCCTGGGCGATCGCCGGAAGTTCCGATTGCAACTGAATCGTCGTCGCCGTGGGGGGCAGGTTAAACACCACCGTATTGCTGGGGGCAGGCACCACCAAATGTTGCTCCGCCTGACTGAGTGCATCCCAAGACAAACTGCCATTGGCTAGGGCGATCGCCTCTCGCAGGGTCAAGGCTTGGTCCGGGGCGATGGGACCATCCAACGGGCTATTGACCGTCACGCGGAACGGACGCGACACGACCTCTTGAGCCAAAACCGGAGTCATAAAGCTGACACCACCCGTCAACAAAACCCCTAGCACCAGGTGCAACGGCAGGCAGAATCGTCGGTTGTAGGGGCGCAAGGCTTGCGCCCTGCAAGGTGTACCGCAAAATCGAATCATGGCGTGTTACCTACCTGGGGAGCCGGGGGGGCTGGGGGCGATTTTTTCAAGAAACGAAATCCGCTAAACAACTCATCCAACTTGACCGTCACGCCCAAATAAGGACCGCCCGCCGAACGACTGTTATTGAAATCGCGATCGCTCACGCTACCCCAGGCGTAACCCGCTGCCAACCGCAGATTGGGGGTGACGTAATAGCCCAGTTCTGCCGATGCCCCATATTCCTGACTGCCCGTGGAAAGGGTATTGATAATGCGGCCCTCGCCCATCACATCCCAGCGATAGCCCAAGCGATAGGTGGCCCGCAGTTGCCCCAACAAAATGGAACTGCTACTAATAAAATCATTGGCCAAGTAGGACACACTGTGGCGGTAGCCCACCTTGCCGTAAAATTCCCAGCGCCAATCCGGGGCATAAATGGCTTCGGCGGCCAGGGTATGATCTGTCGATCCGGTCCCGCTGCCCAGCAAAATCGTATCGGGGGTCGTCGCTGGATTTTGGCGAAACTCATAGCGCAACAGCGCATTCCAGCGATCATTTTGCGGATCGCGATAGGCAAACCCCACTCGCAGGTTGATCGTATCCCCCAACATGCCCAATAGTTGGTTGGCGGCCCCTGCTTGGTCGTAGTGAATTAATCCTGTCAGGGCTGGGTTGAATTTCCCTGCCACGTCGACCGTCAAAGAACTATTGGTGCCCCCGGTGGAGGTGCGATATTGATACTGAAACCCTGCTTGTAGATCCGGGTTGTCGGTATAGCTCATGCCCACGGAAAAATTATGACCGCTGTCCAGACCAATGGCCGCAGCACCATCCCCGACCCCATAGGGTTGCTCATACTGTTCGCCGCTTCCGGTTTTACTAAAAAATTGGCCCATGACGTATTCGTAGGCCACATCCAGTCCTAGTCCAGGGGCAATTTGCCAGTGGTGCTTAATCCCGGCAGACCCTTGTCCCGTGGCCCCACTCAGCCCACCGAGGAGCGAAAACTGCCCCGTGAGTTGGGTGTCTTTGGTCAGGTCATAATGGGCCAGGGTATCCAGACTGGTAATGGCGCGATCGCCATATTGCCCGCCCCAGAAATAATGCTGATTCAACCGTAGGGTGACATTGGGATGCACCGCCCAATCCAGACCCGCGAGCACCTGGTTGCTATAAATGGGGTCATTGCCCGCCAAGGTAATGGCGGTTTTGGCATGGAACGATAGTTTTTCCGTAAGGGGCTTGGTAAAGGTGGATTCCAGCTGATCCTAGCGGTTTATAGTATCTGGACTGGTCATGCGATCAATGCGATCGCGGTGGATTAAATTCAGCCCTAGGGTTGCATCCCCCCATTTCTGCTCTACCCCTGCTGAGATAGACGTTAAGCTATTGTCTTGTTTTGTACCGGGGACAGGTTGGCTCCCCGGACGCAACAACAAATCCAAATCACTGAGAATTTGCGGAGCCACTCCAAAATTGTCTTCATGATCGGCTTGAAACACGATCTTGGTATTTTGGGCCACTTGTCCCGTTAAGGACAATCCATAACGCATTTGACCGGGCACAAAACTCAGGGTGGCATTGTTGGCAAACCCGGCATCAGCCCGTCTGAAATAGGCTTGCGTGGCCAAGTATTTGGTGAGTTGGCTTTGCCAGTTGAGGCGATAGGCTGCACCGCTGGCCGAATCACCGGAGGTATTGGCCACATTGCGGGAATGGGCATATTCAGCCGTCAGTTTCCCGGTTTTGCCCAGAGCAATTTGGGTATCCACCCCCACCAACTCAAACAGACGATTGCCTTGATCTTCG
>JBAVRC010000655.1:0-3340 GCA_049694615.1 Thermosynechococcaceae cyanobacterium
GTCATGATGTTTACTCGTTTGTGGGTCTAGTTTTAGTTTAGCGGGGTAGGAGGAAGGGCGATTTCAAACCCCCTGTAAAAGGGTTTGACACAGTTGCCGAAAATCATCGCCGCGATGCTCAAAACTACGATATTGGTCAAAACTGGCGCAAGCAGGCGATAGCAGGACAACCTTCGCTTGATGGCGTTGCGCCAATTCTGCCGCACGGGGAACCGCCTGTGCCATCGTTTCGACCACCTCATGGGCCTCATACCCACACGCCTGCAAACGCTGCGCAAACGCGGGTGCCGCCTTGCCAATTAACACCACCGCCGCCGCTCGGTCTTGAATCGTCTCAATCCAAAGGCGATCATCGCCCACCTTGGGGTCGCCCCCTGCAATCAAAATGACCGGGGCATCCACTGCCGCTAATCCCGTTTGGGCCGCATCGTAATTGGTGGCTTTACTATCGTTGATAAACACAATGCCATTCCAGGTACAAATCTGTTCCAAGCGATGGGGCACCCCCGCAAACGAAGCGATCGCCTGGGCGATCGCCGCCTTATCAATGCCGGCGCGATGGGCCACGGCTACGGCCATCAATAGATTTTGGCGATTGTGTGCTCCCGGCATTCGGAGTGCCTCCACAGGCACAATGGGGTCGCCGTCCGCCACAATCCACCCTGCCTCAATAACCGTAGAGACCGTCAGTCCAGGCAAATGGGCTGGGTCTGGTGCCTGGGTGCTGGTCCACTCCGCATCGGGCCATTGCTGGGTCAAGTATTGACTCAAGTAGGCATCATCCCCGTTGAGAATTTTAGTGTGGGAGCGATGCAACAGCGCCGCCTTAATATTGCGATAGTTTTCTAGCGTGCCGTGTCGTTCCAAGTGATCGGGCGTAAACGTGGTCCAAACCCCGATGCGGGGAGCCAACGTGGGAGCCGACTCCGATTGATAGCTGCTAACTTCAGCAATGATCCAATCGACGGGTTCGCCAGAGAGGGCGACTTCGCAGGCGCTGTAGCCAATATTGCCGCAGGCGGGCGCTTTGAACCCCGCTGCCTGAAAAATAGCCGCCACTAAGGCCGTTGTGGTGGTTTTGCCATTGGTTCCTGTAATACCCACCCACGGAATGTCTTGCAAATACCGCCAAGCCAGTTCCAGTTCGCCAATGGTCTCAATGCCCTGTTGTCGCGCCTCGACCAACGCAGGCAATTGCCAGGATACCCCTGGACTCACGACAATGCGATCTGGGCGATCAAGGTTGGCTGCTGCCAGAGTATCTAAACGAAAGCGACACCCCAGATGCACCGGAATGCCATCGGCTTCCAGCGATCGCTGTTGCTCCATCAGCGCCTCCGATTCCCCCGCATCGCTGGCCGAGACTTGCCAACCATCGCGTTTCAGTAAGCGCGCCGCCGCGACGCCGGAACGGCCTAGACCAATAATATGAGCAACAGACATAGGAACGGGGTACAGTATTTAGCATCCCTGATCGTAGCGTTAGCGGTTGCACTATACACGTTGGGACATGGAAATTTCTCTAGCTAGCAACAGGATCAGAAACCTGGTCAAGATGTTAATCGGCGATGCCGCTGCGGTGTGGTCAGGACAAGTCCGGTTTCTCCCTCTACGATAGAGAGTAAGCTTCACGGCTAGGCCAACGTTGGGTGCCCGCTTTTCGCTGTATCGATAGTTTAAAGACGCTGTATGACTGATGTTCCCGTCTCGCGCATTCGCAATTTTTCCATCATTGCCCATATCGACCACGGCAAATCCACCCTGGCCGATCGCTTACTGCAAGCCACTGGGACCGTGAACGCACGGGAAATGAAAGAACAGTTCCTAGACAATATGGAGCTAGAGCGAGAGCGCGGCATTACGATTAAGCTGCAAGCGGCCCGCATGAACTACACCGCAGCCGATGGCCAATCCTACGTCTTGAATTTGATCGATACGCCGGGACATGTGGATTTTTCCTACGAAGTGTCGCGATCGCTGGCCGCTTGCGAGGGGGCCTTGTTGGTGGTAGATGCCTCCCAGGGGGTGGAGGCCCAAACCCTGGCCAATGTGTATCTGGCCCTAGAGCACGACTTAGAAGTGATTCCGGTGTTGAACAAAATCGATTTACCGGGAGCCGAGCCGGATCGCGTCGCCGGGGAAATTGAGGAAATTATTGGTCTCGATTGTAGCGATGCCATTTTGGCCTCGGCCAAGGAAGGCATTGGCATTGCCGAAATTTTAGAAGCCATTGTCCATAAAGTACCGCCGCCCCAAGATACCGTGGCTGAGCCGTTGCGGGCACTCATTTTCGATAGTTACTACGACCTCTATCGAGGCGTGGTGGTCTATTTCCGAGTGATGGATGGAAATGTGAAACGGGGCGATCGCATCCGGCTGATGGCATCGGGCAAGGAATACGAAATTGACGAATTAGGTGTCCTGTCGCCCACCCAGAAGCCTGTGGATCAACTCCATGCTGGGGAAGTGGGTTATTTTGCAGCGGCCATTAAAGCGGTTGCCGATGCGCGAGTGGGTGATACGATTACCCTGGCTGCGGCACAGGCCGCATCGCCGTTGCCCGGTTATGTGGAAGCCAAGCCGATGGTCTTTTGCGGCATGTTTCCCATTGATGCCGATCAATTCCCCGAGCTACGGGAGGCATTGGAGCGTTTGAGCCTCAACGATGCGGCACTGCAATACGAACCGGAGACCTCTAGTGCCATGGGGTTTGGCTTCCGGTGCGGCTTTTTGGGGTTGTTGCACATGGAAATTGTGCAAGAGCGCCTGGAACGGGAATATAACTTGGATTTAATTATTACGGCCCCCTCCGTGGTCTATCGCGTCACCACCTTAAAAGGCGAAGTGGAGTTAATTGACAACCCCAGCAAACTGCCCGAACCGCAAATGCGCGAAAAAATGGAGGAACCCTACGTCAAGGTGGATATGATTACCCCAGAAGAATATGTGGGATCACTCATGGAATTGGCCCAAAGTCGGCGCGGGGTGTTTAAAGATATGAAATATCTGACCCAGGGGCGTACTACCTTGACCTACGAGTTGCCCCTCGCCGAAGTGGTGACGGATTTCTTCGATCAGCTCAAGTCGAGATCGCGGGGCTATGCCAGCATGGAATACCACCTGATTGGCTACCAAGAAAATACCCTGGTCAAGATGGATATTTTGATCAATGGCGACCCAGTGGATTCTTTAGCGGCGATCGTGCATCGAGATAAAGCCTATTACATGGGTCGTGCCTTGGTCAGTAAGCTCAAAGAACTCATCCCGCGCCATCAATTTAAGATACCGATTCAAGCGGCGATCGGGTCTAAAGTAATTGCCAGCGAAAGTATTCCGGCCC
>JBAVRC010000656.1:0-4330 GCA_049694615.1 Thermosynechococcaceae cyanobacterium
CGCATACCCTTTCCCCTTCACCGTGGCCACATGAACCAAGACCGGACCCGGATGCTTATGGGCCTCTTGGAAGGTGGAAATGAGTTCTTCCAGATTATGGCCATCCACTGGACCAATGTAGGTAAAGCCCAACTCTTCAAACACCGCCCCCACCTTCGGTACCGCCAGACGCTTCATGCCGCCCTTGATGCGTCCCAATTCAGCTTCATTGACAAAGGGCAAATGTTTCAGTTGTTCTTCAATATTTTCTGAGAAAAACTGCACCGGCGGACTGAGCCGCATTTTATTGAGATGACGCGATAGCGCGCCGACATTGGGAGAAATCGACATCTCGTTGTCGTTGAGGACAACCATCAGGTTCGTCTGGGGTAGATGCCCAGCATGGTTAATGGCTTCTAGCGCCATCCCTCCCGTCAGCGAACCATCCCCAATAATAGACACCACTTTGTAGTTGTCCCCTTGGAGATCCCGGGCCAAGGCCATGCCTAACCCAGCAGAAATACTGGTGGACGCATGTCCGGCACCAAAATGGTCAAAGGAGCTTTCCTTGCGATTGAGGTATCCAGCTACTCCGTCTTTTTGGCGCAGCGTATGAAATCGGTGGTAGCGTCCCGTCAACATTTTGTGGGGATAGGCTTGGTGCCCCACATCCCAAATGACTTTATCGCGATCTAAGTCCAGGGTTTGATAGAGCGCTAGGGTGAGTTCAACCACGCCCAGCCCAGGTCCCAAATGTCCGCCGCTGGTTGCGACCGTTTCGAGATGCTTGTCGCGAATTTCGCGAGCAATTTGCTTCAACTGCGGAATGGAGAGACCGTGGAGTTGATTGGGATGGACAATTTCATTTAGATGCATTGTCGGGGCCGTCTCTTATCTAGACTGGATTTCGCTACCCTCCACTTTAGCGGATTTCTAGGGGGAAACAGAGTCTTAAGCCATTCGATTATCGATCCGTCAGAAAATTTAATCGATCCCACCAACGATTGAGGGGCACATAGACCAGAGGGGTCCACAGACTGCTGATCAGGGCAGAACTTAACGCAACTTGCTGCAAATGAATCCAGATCTGCGGCAGAACCCACTCGCCTCGCAGGGCAATTTGTGTTGCCAAGATCCCTTCAGCCAGGATGGCCATGAGGAAGACAAGCAAGGCGGCTGAAATAAAATCTTCTTCGATAAAGCGTTGCTTATCCAGACTGCTGGTCAGAAATCCGACTACGCCAAGCCCAATGGCATGAGTGGGGTGGGGGGCAGTCATGGCATCTTGAATCCAACCCAAAGCGATTCCAGCGATCGCCCCTTGAATAGGCGGTCGCCGCACACTCCAAGTCACCACCCAAATCAACAACCAATTGGGGGCAACATCTAGGAGGGTCATCCCCGGCAAACGATGGGGTTGTAATAGGGCGCAGAGGACGACCGATCCAACCACCAGAACACTATTCAACCGATGCAGTGCACCGTAGGACCAGGTTAGAAGCGGTTTAGCCATGAATTAACACATTGACCCATTCCAAGTTTTCAATGGGTACAGCAAATTCTACCGTAGCTGCTGGGGTAGGGAGGTGTTCCAACTGCAACGCAACAATCCGACCAATAGAAATACCAGGTGGAAAACGGCTACTGAGCTGAGAGGTGACGACCGCATCGTCGATTTTAATATCCGGTGTTTTATCGAAAAATTCCACCACGCCATAGCGGTTCGATTGTCCGCGCAAAATGCCGACTTGACGGGTACGGCTGACTGTAATGCCAATTTGGCTACCGGGATCCGTCACCAATAAGACCCGACAGGTATTGGGCGTTACGCTCATCACCCGACCGACCAAACCACCCGGTGCAACCACAACCGCATCCATACGAATGCCATCGGTACGGCCCTTTCCTAAGGTCAACTGCTGCCACCAATTGTCGGCACTACGGGAGAGAACTGGCGCTGATACCTTGCGAACGTTCGGCAACAGAGGTAACTTGAGCAACGCTTTCAAGGCCCGGTTCTGGGACTCCAGATCTTGAATGCGTTGCTGCAACTCCTGGGTTTGGGCATCTAGCAACTGTTGCTGAACCTGCCCATCGCCTCGGAAAGGCCAAATGAGCCAACGCTTCAGATCCACTAATCCTGTGCCCTGGCTTGCCCTCACTAACCCTGCTGCACTTAAAATTAAAAGAACGAGCAAGAGTGAAGACTGATACCGATTCCACCAAAGAACGACTCTTTTCATCCGGCTTGAGAACTTAAACGCCGAAGGGACCGTTATGGAACACACGAGAGTGTTTATCGAAGTTTTCCAAAATTCGTCCGGTCCCCAGAACTACACAGCTCAGAGGATCTTCGGCGATATGTAGGACAATTCCAGTCTCATGGCTAATGAGTTTGTCCAGCCCATTCAACAAGGCTCCGCCACCGGCCAACACAATGCCTCGATCCACAATATCGCCTGCCAGTTCCGGGGGAATCCGTTCCAGGGTACGCTTCACCGCATCGACAATGGACGAAAGCGGTTCAATCATGCTTTCGCGGATCTCCGGTCCCTTGATCAAGACGGTACGGGGTAATCCTGACAACAAGTGTAGACCCCGTACTTCCATGGAGGCATCATCATTGTCGTGGGTGGGATAGGCCGAACCGATCCGGATTTTAATATCTTCAGCCGTACGTTCCCCAATCACCAGATTGTGAACTTTTTTCATGTACTGACTAATCGATTCGGTTAGCTCATCCCCAGCGACTCGCACCGACTCGCTAATGACGGCTCCGTGCAAGCTCAGTACGGCCACTTCTGTTGTGCCCCCACCAATATCCACAATCATGCTACCGGTTGCTTCGTCCACGGGCAGTCCGGCTCCATAGGCAGCCGCCACTGGCTCTTCAACGAGATAGACCTCCCGTGCGCCCGCCTGGGTTGCCGCATCCTGAACGGCGCGGCGCTCCACCCCCGTTACGCCGCTGGGAATCCCAACCACTACCCGAAAATTGCGCCCCCCGGCTCGTCGAATAAAATGCTTCAGCATCATTTCCGTGGCTTCAAAGTCAGCAATCACGCCATCCCGCAAGGGACGAATGGTGGTGACTGAACCGGGTGTGCGCCCCATCATAAGCTTGGCATCTTCTCCCACGGCTAAGGGCTGCTTTGTGTTTTGATCGATAGCCACCACCGAAGGTTCTTGAATCACTACCCCTCTGCCCACGACATAAACCAAGGTATTGGCTGTACCGAGATCAATGCCGATATCGCGAGAGAGACGTCCGAAATTAAAGAAAGGGGTTTTCACCGACAGGGTCCTCATGATGCAGATTGGGGGAGTAGAAGTCGTCGTGCTGGATTTTAGTACGTTTTGTAACAGGCGTCCAGGCAACGCAAGAAGGGCGGGATAGTCAAAAACGCTGTAAGGATTTACTGTCGCTGTTGTCCGAGTTTAAGGTTCAGAATTGACAATCCAAAAATAATGAGGAACAACACCAATCCAATCGCACAAGCGTAGCCCATCTCCAGATCTTGAAATGCCCTTTGATAGAGATAATAAACGATGGTTTTTGAGCTATTGAGGGGTTCGCCCTTGGTCATGATGAAGATTTCTTCAAACACTTTGGTGGCGGAAATGGACGAAATCACAGCAACCAAAAATAAGTAAGGACGCATCAAGGGAACGGTAATATCCCAATGCTTTTGGATCCCATCCGAGCCATCAATGGCCGCCGCTTCGTAGAGGTCAGCAGGAATCCCTTGCAGTCCGGCCAGATAAATCACCATATAGTACCCCAGCCCTTTCCAGACCGTGACCGCCATCACGCTAAACAGAGACAGGTTTGGGCTGGTCAACCAGGGAATCCCCTCGCTCCATCCCAGCCATTGCAAGCCTTGGTTCAATAACCCATTGGAGGCATACAACCATTTCCAGGCAATGCCAGCTACCACCATAGAAATAACGACCGGGGTGTAATAGGCGGTCCGAAACCAGCGGATGCCTTTGAGGTTTTGGTTGACCAGAATAGCTAATCCCAGCGGAAAAATCACCAAAATCGGGACCACACACAGGAGGTACAACAAGGTATTGCCCAGAGTTTTCCAAAATACTGGATCGCGCCCCAGTTTTTGAAAATTGGCAAAGCCGACCCAGTCCGGTGTTTGGGTGAGATCGTATTCAAAGCGAGTAAAGCTCAGGTAAAACGCTTGCAGCGCGGGCCAGAACACGGTCAAGGTCAAGACCGCTAGGGCTGGAGCCAGGAACAAGTAAGGGGTGAGCGATCGCACAGTTGACGGGAAACCCGGTTGTTGTGGAGCGCGACGGGTGGAATGGGTCGTGGCGGTTGCCATTAGGATTGCGAAGC
>JBAVRC010000657.1:0-9959 GCA_049694615.1 Thermosynechococcaceae cyanobacterium
GAGATGCACCGTCACCTGGGGCAAGTCCAGCCATTGAGCTGCTGACCCCAACAACTCCCGACGTTGGGTATCCACCACAAAAATTCGGCGTAATTGGTCCGGGGAAACAGACCGACGCTCAATCAGCGGATATTCGTCGCGATATAAGGCCAAAAAATCCCGTACCGCCGGATGGGCACCCCCACACAGCACAATACGGGTGCCGGGATGGAGTCGGGTGCAGCCTACCGCTGCGCCGAGGGCATCAAAGTCTGCCGTCCGGTGACATAAAACCACATCCATAAGCTTGGATCGCTTTTGCGGTAAGATCGATTCGATTCATCATAGATGTCTCGGCCTAAGATTGCTCGCTTAAGAATTAGATTTTCTGCACAGACTCTGCTGGTTGATTGGGAGAAAACAATGGTATTTATCTTTGACCTGGCCTTGCTTGCCCTTGTCATCTTGTCCTTTGCGATGGCAGTTGTTGTGCCCGTCGCCTATGCCTCCGGTCAAAACTGGGACGACTCCAAGCGTCTCATTTGGTTGGGCTCCATTGCTTGGATTGCGCTGGTTCTGGTCGTTGGTGCCCTCAACTTCTTGGTCGTTTAGCGCTACACACAAACTTCTACGGTATGCGGGTCGGCGCTCTGTACAGTGTGGCGCTGACCTGTTTTTGTTTGATGTTGGTTATCCCTTTTCCCCTGGACATTGCCCATGGCTGTTTTTGAAGGAAGCTTTACCCAAGCCAATACCCTGCGACTGGCATTCGTGATCGGTCGGTTTAACGATTTGGTCACCACCAAACTATTGGCCGGGTGTCAAGATTGTTTGCAACGCCATGGCGTGGATGTAGATCCCCATGGCACACAGGTGGATTATGTCTGGGTCCCAGGCTGCTTTGAAATTCCCATGGTGGCCCGTCAATTGGCGATCGCCAACCGTTACGATGCGGTGATTTGTCTGGGGGCTGTGATTCGGGGCCAAACGCCCCATTTCGACTACGTGGCGTCAGAAGTCTCCAAAGGGATTGCGGCAACAGCGCTGCAAACCGGTGTCCCGATTATTTTCGGGATATTGACCGTCGATACCCTGCAACAAGCCCTAGAACGAGCGGGCATTAAGAGCAACAAAGGTTGGGACTATGCCATGAATGCCCTGGAAATGGCGAGTTTGATGCAGAGTTTACGCCCGATTGGCAAAAGTAATGCTCAAAATAGTGATTCCAGCTCGCCTACCATGTTGCCCTCAGCAAATGCAACCGAGCCTTTGTCAACCACCTTGCTACAACCCTGAAATCGATGAATGATTCGTGATTTGGGATCCACTTTGATCGGCGGAGTTCTCAACGCACCCCCAACTTTGGGGCAAATATAGAGCGTTCAGATTTCTCAACCATCTTCTCAGGAATTTATCAGGTTCTTTTCAGCTTATTTAAAGGATTCACTCAGCCTAAATCCAGCTTGTACAGGTTATATGAGTTAGTCTGCATCATCTTAAATCCATTCAACATCTAAACTGAAGCTGTTAAAAGCGATCAGCAATTTTATGCTGATCAAACTTCGTGTTCGATACGGATAAAGGCAAATTTTTGCCTGTGGATATGGGCTGTGAATTTCCAAAAAGCCCCTTTCTGTCAACAAACTTGGGAAAAATTATGAAATACCTCATGCTCAGAAAAGAAGTCACTTTATCTGCCATAACACTGGCGATTTCCGCTTTGTGGGGAACTGCCGCACTCGCGAAAGATCCTGTGGGCTTGCTCTATACCATGAGTAACGAGGTTACCTTAAACAAAGTATTGGTGTACCAGCGTGCCGCAAATGGAAGTTTGACCAAAATCAGCGCTTTCTCTACGGGCGGTAAGGGAACGGGAACTGGCCTAGGAAATCAGAGCGGATTGACAATGGATGCAGCCAATCATTGTCTTTATGTCGTCAATGCTGGAAGCAACGATATTTCATCCTTTACCATTAATGCCAATGGGTTAGTACTGGCCAGCCAAGTTCGCTCTGGCGGTAAACGGCCTGTAAGCATCACCGTCAATCGGAACTTGCTCTACGTTTTGAATGCAGGAGGTGCAGTCGGCGATTCTGACAACATTAGTGGTTTTACCGTCGAACGCGATTGCAAAATGACCGCCCTAGGCAAGTCAAAACGAGCCTTGAGTGCAACCAACACTGGCCCTGCGCAAGTTTTATTCAATCCAGACGGCGATGTTCTGGTGGTGACAGAAAAAGCCACCAATAACATCCTGACCTTTCGGGTTGATTCTACTACGGGTTTAGCAAGCAACCGTAAAGTGCAAGTCTCGGCATCTGCTACCCCATTCGGGATGAATTTCGGCAAACGCAACCAGCTTTTTGTTACAGAAGCTGTGGGCGGTACTGCCAATGCCAGCACTGTCTCTTCTTATGCCCTAAAGCCTAATGGTGAATTAAGACTCATTACATCTGCGCTTGGCACAAAAAATACAGCAGCCTGCTGGGTTGTCGTCAGCAATGATGGGCGATTTGCCTACATCACCAATACAGCAAGTCATACCATCAGTGGGCTAGATATTGCCTTCAATGGTAAGGTCAGTTTGTTAAATAACAATGGCATTTCGGCAGACACCGGAACCGGAACAACCCCCGTCGATTTAGCATTAAGCAATAGTGGCCTACATCTGTATGCCTTGGATAATACCCAGTCTAGTATTGCTGCGTTTAGGGTGGATCTCAATACAGGCGCTTTGACCAGTGTATCCGGCGCAACAGGACTACCACCGGGTGCTAACGGACTCGTGGTTCGCTAGCCGTCTTAAATTAGATCAAGAGGAAGGTTAACTAGGTCAACCTTCCTCTTGCAAAATTTTTAACTTTTTAGAGTAATCCAGTATTAGAACCGGGCTTCCCAGTAGCCAATTCAACCTTCAGAATTTTGCCGCCCATTTTCATAATGCGCTGCTGCTCGCTAAACCAGTTATCAAAAGAAACTAACTTGGTAAAAAAGGTATTTTGTAATTCTCGTTGTGTGCGAATCCGAGTTTGGCTAGGCACACAGGCTGTCACCTTAAACATCCGCATAATCCGGCCCTCTCCTATCTGTCAAACATGAACTGCGCTGATTTCTTGAATATACAAAGGTCTGGGCGTTCAAGATAAAAACCAGACTGTCAAAACCAACCTCTGTTGAATGATCTGAGATTAGTCTTTAACAAGCTAGCCTTCACCCTCAATGTCCCAGACCTTTGATCAGTTGATTCGGGTGAGATCCGAGGATCTCATTAGGCTCTAGCTCAAGCCAGAAGAAATGTAGTCGAAGTAAGTCCCCATTTCCTTACCAGCATCAGCACCCACTAGACCCGTGGTTACTTCTTTCATCGCTTGAACCGCTTGAACGGTGGTGGTGATGGGCACACCCAAGGAATTGTAGGTTTCCTTCAATCCGTTCAGCACGCGCTCATCCAAAATGGAAGCATCGCCAGCCAGCATGGCATAGGTTGCATAGCGCAAGAAGTAGTCTAGGTCGCGAATGCAAGCCGCATAGCGACGGCAGGTATACATGTTACCGCCGGGACGGGTGGTGTCGGTGTACAGCAGCGATTTAGCCACTGCATCTTTAACGATCGACCCAGCATTTGCACTGATGGTAGAAGCAGCGCGGACGCGAATTTCGCCACTTTGAAAATAGCTCTTAAGCTTGTTCATCGCGCTGGAGTCTAAATACTGCCCCTGCACATCAGAGGCATTGATCACTGAAGTAATTGCGTCTTGCATAATCTCGTTTCCTTATGTACTCGGAACCTTAAAAGTCACTCGTTTTTAGGGTTTTGCGGCGTTGCAGCAAGGACTACAATGCACCGATCACGTAATCGAAGTAAGAACCTGCTTCAGCTGCATCGTCACCGGACAGCAGGGAAGCAGCAACGCTCTTCAGGCCACGAATACCTTCAGCCAAAGCAGGCAGAGGAGTACCCAAAGAGTTATACATTTCTTTGGCACCCACAATACCGATTTCTTCGATGGGGGTCACATCGCCGGATACGACGCCGTAGGTCACTAGACGTAGATAGTAGTCAAGGTCGCGAAGGCAAGAAGCAGTCATTTCTTGGCCGTAAGCATTACCACCGGGAGAAACGATATCCGGGCGTTTTTGGAAGAGTTGGTCGCCAGCTTGCTTCACAATGCGATCGCGATTGTCAGAGAGAGTTTGCGCAATGCGAAGACGACGTTCGCCGCTGGATACAAAGCTCTTAATCCGATCCAATTCTCCGGGGCTTAGGTAGCGGGCTTCGGCATCCGCATTCACGATTGACTTCGTGACAACACTCATTGATGGATTCCTCCAATAAGAAAGATAAACTCGATTTGAACTCAGCGACAGTGACTGAAGTTCAGCTCCCTATCGCAATCATTTTCGATCATTACGGTTCACAATCCTGAAAACCGTAATAGTTTGTAAAACTTTGCGCTCATTTTTCAGAATGAGCTAGTTTTTGCCCACCAATCTAACTTCAATAAAAGAACACTATTGACACTCCTGATTGGAGTGCCAATAGTGCCCAAGGCAAGCACGAGATGAAATTTAGATTGCGCTGCTTAAAACTAGCCGTTACACCTGGGAAAAACTAGGCACAACAATAGTTGCATCTTGCTTTGTCAGCTGATTGTAAAGCTTCTCGGTATTCGGGAAGTTGGCCGCAGGCAGGGTGGGGAAACGCCGATAGGGAACGGTATCTTCGCCAAAGTATTGGGCATACTCAACGGTGTTAACCATTGCACGAATGAAAGCCTTAACCCCATCCTTCGCCAAGATTTGGTTGTAGTAACGAATCTCGGCTTGATCTAAAGGCGCACGCCCTAAAAAGTGCTTGGTCCCCAGTTCAATCACCTTGGTGTTTGGGAAAGGCATATAGAACGTTTTGATGTAGAGTTGCGAAGTGCCTAGCGCTTCAATAAACTCCTTAACGTTAATATCCTCATTGCTAAGCTGGGTTTCCAATACGGTGAAATTGCTTTGCACCGTGCGATCTAGATCTTCGAAGATTTGATGGTAGGCCGCTTGGATCAGCACCTTGAGTGCAGCCTTATCCTGCGTCCCGGTCAACTTGAAGATCTTGGTTTGCTGACGTTGCTTGCTGACACCCTGATTCATGCGGAACTGAATGGCCGGATCGCTGGGGTTGTCTTGAACGGTTCCCAGTTCGATAAACCGAGGCGTTGGATCAACCTTAGCGGCTAGGGCCGTTGTCGCGGTTTGGCCACCTCGAATGGTTCGCATCGCCAAACCACCCGGTGTCAGATACCGCTCATAGGGAACGGTATCTTCCCCAAAGGCCGTACTGTACTCCTCGCTGCCAACCATGGCATCGATCAACGCATAGAACCCTTTTTTAGCGCTGATGTCGAAGTAATGGTTCATCTCTTGGCGACCATAGGTCGGACGGCCAAGGAGACGGCGATGGATATATTCGATGGCTTTACACACGTAAAGGGGTGTCCAGTACATGCTGCGGAAGATGTTGGACTTGGCCAGGGTACGCACAAATTCCTTGATGCTAATCTCACCATTTTCCAGTTTGATTTCAGCGACTTTCTGGCGTTGGCCATCGTAGACATCCCGCCCAAAGACCTGCAAGTAGGCGGCACGGATCACGGCCTGAGTGGAGGTCTCGCCAAAGTTGGTGCTGACTCCCTTATTGGTAACGCTACGTTTGCCAACTTGCATATTCAAACTGGGCAATTGGTCCAATTTGAAGACTTTCGGCCCCAAGGTTCCGGGCGCAACGCCAACTGATCCAGGGTTGCTGAGTTGGTTGTTGGTGCCGGGTCCACAGTTGATGAGAATCCGACGCGTATCTTTGCCAAATGGTGCGGCATTGGCGGCTGGGTTCCGAGTATCTTTGGGGAAAATAGCACCGAATTGAATTTCGAGGGCATCGTTCCCTGCACCGTAGGGATGCTGATCAGGCAACGGTTGATCTTGCGAAGCAAAGACCGTTAGGAATTCCGGGGTTTTGCGGAAGGGTGCACTGTAACGCAGCAGGTTTTGTTGCGCACCCCAGTTCCGACACTCCTGTGCTTCTTGGCCTAACCCACGCAGGTAAGGCACCGTTTCTTCGCCGAAATAGTCGGAATATTCCTGGGAATCAACCAATGCATCCACGAGAGCCGAAAGACCGCCAGAGGAAACAATCGAGAAATAGCGCTGCACTTCTTCGCGGCTGCTCGGACCACGGCCCAGAAAATGGCGAAACGCGAGTTCTAAAGCACGGCTATTAATAAAGGGTTCGTAAAATTGCTTCCGATACAGCGGCGACTGGCCTAAACGACGCACAAATTCCTTCATGGAAATTTCGCCGCCCTTCACCTTGGTTTCGAGGGAAGCGTTGGAAAGGCTATAGGCTTTGGTGATATCCCGCTCAAAAACCTGACGGTAGGCCGCTCTCACAATTTCGTTTTTTTCTGAAGCCGACAGCCCTGGTTTCATCACAAACTTCGGTCTGCGCTCAGCCGCAATGAAGTAAATCTGCGGTAAGCGTAACCCTTGCTGATCGGCGGATTGTCCCTTACGAACTTTATCGGACGGGGTAGCAGCCTTAAATTCGTTGATTAAAACTTCAAAGTATTGGATGAGAATGGCTTGGGCATCCGCATCGCCTGAGAAATACCCCAGTGCAGAACCACCCATTTCCTGCAAGCCGACGAGTGTGGCATCCGTCGAGCAAGCATTTTCAATGACCTCTCGGAGACCGCGCACGTTGACCGCAATAATGCTGGGATCGCCCGCCACAATGGCATAGGTCACATAACGCAGGAACCAACTGAGATCCCGCAGCGATTTCTGCATTCTCGCTGGACCGTAACGAGAAATGTTGATTTGACGAAATCCTGGGGGTGGGGATCCACCCAGAGCAGACGAACGAAGTGCGGCCCGAATCGTTCCGCCAACGGATTTGCCTTTCGAGTCTGCATAAGTTGAAGTGCCTAATTGACGAGCTGGAGCCGAACCGACCCCAGCACCAACCAATGCAGTTTCAAGAACCGGCGGTCGTTCTAGATAGGCCATGGGCGAACCGCCTACAAAGATACGGTTTGCCGCTCGGGAGACAATGACTTCTGAATTTTGAGCCAAGGTTGCTGCAATCTCTAGACGCTTGACGCCTGAACCGAGATAGACGGAAAGTTCATCCAGCTCACCCTGCTGCAAAAAGCGATCTTGTTGCTCCGCTTGAATAATGGTCGCGACGGGAACAGTTTGGTACAACTGCGGACGTGCGACTGAGCTTCCTCCACTTGCCTTTACAATCATTTGCTTTCGAAGGCTCCCTTCAGATTACTGCGCTAAACCTGACTACAGAACGATCAGCCAGCTTCCTAAAAAGACTGAACGGCTTCAGTAAATCTTAAGAAGGCTGCTAGGACGAGACTGCCAGGGTCTTGGAATTCAACTTTTAGATTAAAACGATTTGTGCTCCCACACTTTGTTCTTTAACAAATGTGTAGAACTTTAATGACCCCCTGATAAAGAGGCTACAGCCAAGTGAGGCCAAGCTTTCAACAAATGTTTCTTTTCTAACTAAGTACCCTGTTCGGTGGGATCATTACATTACGAAGTGTAAATTAAGTATGAAGTTTCATTGCTCCAACTCAGCGTGACGGGTTTCAATCCCCAAATGCAGGGGTTAGGCGTCTAACTCGTGGGTGAGTACGGTGGCGATCGCCGTTTGGGTGCGATCGCGAAACTCAGCCACATTGACCCGATTCAGCAGGGTTACCGCAGCTACCATACACAGGGCCTCAACGGCAAACACAAGCCCATAGGCCAAGACGGGTTGTGCCTGGAATAAGGCGCGTCCAACATCGAGCAAGAGACCGCCAAGAACCGTTGCACTGGCCTGGGATAAAGCTTGGGCCACACCCCAGGCTCCAATAAAGGTGCCTGCCGTTTCGGCTGCGGTTAAATCCAGCATGAGACTGACGGAACTGTTGGTCATCAGACCAAAGCCCAGACCCAACACCAGCATGGCCATTTGCAAAACCACGGGAGAATGCGTGAAGCCAGCTGCAATGACACCCAAGAAGCAACTGGCCACAGCCCAGCAGCCAAAACGGGCCGTCGCTTGTTTCCCCCAGCGGGGCACCACAAAAAATCCGGTTGCCGTGATACCGACTAACGTGCCAATGCCCCAGTAAGCATTCAGTTGCGTGCTCTGGGAGACCGTCATGCCAAACACTTCTCCTGCATAGGGTTCCAGAATGGGCTGCTGTAAAAACAACCCCAAGGTCATGAGCACGAGAAAGCTAAAAAACAATCCGGTCTGACGGCTAGCGGTTAAGACTTTGAGCGCGGTTCTTAATCCGATTTGGTCTTCCCGTCCGGCGATCGCAGATCGGAAGCGATAGCGAGAATAACGGTTCTCAATGCCGACCGTGGCGACGAGTGCCAACCCCCAGACACAAGCTGGCACAACCATAAACAACCGATTAATCGAGGACTGGAGGGTTTCCGGGGTCAGACCTTTCAGTAGAATGCCGCTGCTGACTGCGCCCAGGACAATTCCCACCATCAGCATGGCCCAGACAATCCCCACCAGTTGCGAACGATTGTCTTCATCGGATACATCCACCAACAACGCAGCAAAGGGGGTGGAACTGGCACTGACGCAAATGCCGTATAGCGCGAACATCAAGGCCAGCAGGCCGACCCAAGCATAGGAAACAGTGGTCCAGCCGTGGAGGGCTAAACTGCCAGATAACTGCCAAATGACCTGAACTGCAACAAAAGAGCACAGGGTGAATAAGGTCGCCCCCAGCCAGATATAGCCGCTGCGATGATAACCCAAGAGGGATTTGGCATCGGACCTTTGGCCAAACCAGACCCTGACGGGGGATACAAATTGATACATTGCCAAGACGCCTCCGGCGATTGTGGCCGGAATGGCGAGAAAGGCGCGATCAATGAGAATTCGGTTCAGTACGCCCAGGGTCAAAATGGACATAATACCCAAGCCCATTTGAAAGAGTCCTAGCCGGAACATGACCCATAAGGGGAGCTTAGGGGGTAGGGGGGTATTGGTTTGGATGGGAGAAGCATGCATGGATCGTTGCACCAGAGGTTCACCATCTACAGTTTTATTCGACCATACGGGCGAATTGCATTGGAATTCAAATGCAGACTTGAGTTTCAGCGCATAAGAATGCCAAGCTTAGAGGTAAGAAATCTTGAGAGGATTTTCGCCCATGTCTCCAGATCCCCCATCCACCAACACAATGGAACGTTTGTTGGCAACCCTCGCTTGTTTAGATCTGGAGCTAGAGTCCGAGTTGGCCCTCTACCGTCGTCTCCATGCCCAGACGGCAAGCAGTTTGACCCCCTATATCGAAACAGAGCCTGAATTAGACCTTGAATTGAAATCGGAGCCAACGAGTGACGTGTTGGAGGGTATGGGTGCGGATGCACTCGATGCGGCCTCTTTACCGTCCGAACCGACGGATACCGATATGCCTCAGGATACGGTTCTCGTCCTTGCCTCGGAAGACGCCGATACAGGCCGCATCGAGGGGATAATAGACCCGGAAATGTCTTCAGATGTTGCGTCATTGGGTGGAGGCGAGGATGGGGCAGAACCCGAATTGGCAGGGGAGCTCGTTCCGTTTGCCGCGTTGGAAGACGAGGAGCCGGAAACCTTGCCAGAACCCTACGGTGCCGACATGACGGCTGAACCGGAAGCCTTTGAACGGTTTCTCGATCCCTCGATTGGAGACTATTTGGAATCTTCGGAAGCCCTCCTCAAGCATTTGGAAACATCCTCGGAGGCAACCGAACAAAAGGTCCAGCAATTGACCCGAAAGTCTTGGATCAAAGCCCTAAAAATCATCATGGGACTCTTGGGGGTGGGTGTTGCCATCGCAGTCGGTGTGGTCTTAGCCCATCAATGGTTTTTATCTAAACCCCGCCAGCCCGTTTCTGTCCCGCAGGATTCAGTGCAGCCT
>JBAVRC010000658.1:0-2501 GCA_049694615.1 Thermosynechococcaceae cyanobacterium
GGACGACTGCTGGTGCGAATCCCGTAGGCAACGTTGTCGTAAATACTCATTTCAAAGGGATTGGGCTGTTGAAAGATCATTCCAATCTGACGGCGCAGGCGATTGAGATGCATTTTTTTGCCATAAATATCCTGGCCGAGAAACTCGACCTTCCCTTGAATCCGCAGGTTACCCTCCATTTCGCCAATGCGATTCAGGGTTTTAATAAAGGTGGACTTACCGCAACCCGATGGGCCGATAATGGCGGTGACTTTGCCTTCGTAAAGGTTTAGGGTGACGGCTTCCAAAGCTTTTTTGCGGCCATAGAAACAACTCAAGTTCTCGGCCCGGAGTACGGGGACTAAGGTCTGTACTGGCTCAGCGTCTGGATTATCCAAGGCAGCGGAGTGGGGTGGATGGGAACGTAGGGGGTCGGAAGCTGAAGACATAAGTAGAGGCCAAGAGTTTAGCGTTTTCGGGTCACGTACCGGGAGAGCAGATTGGTCGTCAGAACCATACCTACCAAAATAACGGCAGAGGCCCAAGCCAGGTTGTTTTGATCGACAAAGGGCGAGTTGGCGTAGTTAAAAATAAGTACGGAAAGGGAGGCACTGGGTCCCGTGATGCTTTGTAGCCAGTCTTGGCTAAACAGGGCTGTAAAAATAAGGGGGGCGGTTTCCCCTGCGGCCCGAGCAATCGCCAAGAGGACGCTGGTTAAAATCCCCGGCAAGGCTTTTGCCAAAACCACCCGAATCGTGGTCCGGGAAACCCCTGCTCCTAAAGCTGCCGAGGCCAACCGTTGCGCATTGGGAACGAGTTTCAGGGATTCTTCGGTGGCTAAAGACACAATGGGTAACATGATTACCGAGAGGGCAAAGCCGCCTGCGAGAGCAGAAAACCCATGCAAAGGTAGCACAATTACCCCGTAGGCAAAAACCCCCACAATGATCGAGGGGGCAGCACTCAGAATGGTGATCAGAAATCGAACCCCATTGGCGATCGCAGAGGTTTTGCCAAATTCATTCAAAAAAATAGCGGTGAGGAGACCCAAGGGTAGACTGATGCCTGAGGCGATCGCCACCATCAGCACGGTGCCCTGAATGGCATTGGCAAACCCGCTCGGAACATCTTTCATGCCCGCTGGGGCCGGAAGTTGGGTAAACACATTCCAGGTGAGATGGGGCAGCCCCTTACTGAAAATAGCCCACAGCATCGCTAGCAATGGAACGATGGCCAATGCCGCCAGGGTAAACGCGATCGCGCTCATGCCGACATTAAACAGCTTTTTAGAGACCGGAGAAGGCGAATAAAGTTCAGACACGGGAATTTATTAGGTATTGCGGGTCAGGACTCGAACCATTATCACAGCTAGGGCATTCACCGCCAATGTGACTAAAAATAAGACCAGCGCCAAATACATCAAAGCGCCAATCTGTAGCGGATCGGTGGCTTCGCCAAACTGATTGGCCAGGAGGGCCGGAATGGTATTGCCGGGACTGAGCAAAGAGGCATCAATTTTGTCCGTATTGCCAATCACCATGGTAACGGCCATGGTTTCGCCCAAGGCACGGCCCAAGGCTAAACTCGCTCCCCCAAAGATTCCCGAGGTGGCAGCCGGAAGGGTAATGTTCCAGATCATTTCCCATTGGGTTGCCCCCAGAGCAAATGCGCCATTGCGCAGATCCTGGGACAGGGCTAAAAAGACTTCCCGACTAATGGCGGCAATGGTCGGCAAAATCATAATGGCAAGAATGAGGCCCGCCATCAGCATACTGGGACCAAAGGGCTGGGTATTAAAGATGGGGAGCCATTTGAAGTGATCGTACAAAAAGGTCTGAAAGGGCGCTAAGACCGGAATTAAAATAAAGCGGCCCCACAACCCCACAATCACACTGGGAATGGCGGCAATTAACTCCACCATAAAGGCGATAGGCATCTGAAACCACTGGGGTAAGACCCGTTCGCTGGTCACAATAGCAACCGCTACGCCAATGGGCAAGGCCAGCACCAAGGCGATCGCCGAACTCACCAGTGTGCCGTAAATATAAGGCAATGCCCCATAGAGCGACTCGTCAATATTCCATTGTTGGTTCCACAAAAACGGTAAGCCAAACTGGGCGATCGCAGGATGAGCTTGCTGAAAAATCAACAGGGTCATCCAAAAAGGAACGGCAGCAACAACCAAAGCAGCGACAAACGCTAGGCCGTAAAAACCGCGATCGTTGAACAGACTCAGCTTGTCCTGAAGGGTTGCAGTTTCTGGGTCTGCAACAGCTTGCAGGCGTCTTTGGACAGCCGAGGAATAGGAAGGTTCCGATGAATGCGTCATGTCTTGCAATGGGGAACAATAGGCACGCGATCAAACCGAGGAATAGAGAATTGTTGACCGTATTTTGCTGAAGGCATCAGTCTGATTTAAAGAAGGTAAGTAGGTGCGGGTTGAAAAGCCGAACTATCCTAAATGGGATGAAATGCCTGACCTATATGGGTTTGGGTCAACTGTGCCCTCCTTGTGAAAGTTC
>JBAVRC010000659.1:0-3302 GCA_049694615.1 Thermosynechococcaceae cyanobacterium
AACACAACCCCAACGCTGGCAAAATTTTCTAACCCTCAAACGCCTCTGGAACGGTGGCAAAAAAGCCCCCTTCAAACTGGGCGAGCACTTCACCGAAGAGAACTTGTGGGGGGAAATAGCGATCACATTTCTTGATGGCATCACAGAAGCGGACTAACCCCTCGCCCACATCACCCAAGTCATCCGCAAAGCCGTCGCCGAACTCCAGCAACAGAAAGGGAAATAACGTCAGTGACCTTACCCCATCGAGAAAAAGCCTTCATCCAGCCCCAAAAATTGACCGGATACCTGCTCTCAGAAACTCACGAAATCGGTCCATCCAAAGCCAAACTGCTTCGCGCTTTCGGATTCAACGACAACAACGCCACCCTCCTTCAACAAGAACTCCTGAAAATCGCCTATACCCAAGACGTTCAGGAAATCATCCCAACCCCTCACGGCACCAAATATGTCCTAGACGGCACAATCCAAGCCCCAAATGGACGCTCTCTTCAGCTTCGCACCGTCTGGATTATTGACATCGACCAAACCTCCCCTCGATTTGTCACTGCCCGCCCCCTAAAACCAGAAATATAAAGGAACATTGAACAATGACAACGCTTAAAACAGATCTTCAAGAACTCGATATCGTCACCCTACGCCATGACCTTCCAGAACATCATCTCAAGCAAGGTACCCGTGGAGCCGTCGTGCATTGCTACGCAGACGGTCAAGCCTTTGAAGTCGAATTTGTAGCGGACAATGGCGACACCCTTGCCCTTGTCACCCTCACGCCTTTAGATATTCAGCGTAGTTCTCAAGAATAGCCATCGTCTGTCTCTGTAACATTGGCAAAGCCACTCTCAAAATGGGTGAACACTTCACCGAAGAGAATTTATGGGACAAAAAGGTGATCGCCTTTCTTGAAGGTGTCATGGAAGCGTCAGATTAATGGGAATTGTGCCTGAACCCAAGCGATCGCCTCCGCCCGTGTCCTCATGCCGCCATCCAGAGTCGCCGCTAGAATTGTGTCCAGCATGGCCTTAAACTGCGGTCCCGGTCGATAGCCCAAGGCAATGAGATCCGATCCGGTGAGCAGCGGTTTAATGGCCTGCCATTGGGTCAGATAAAGCCAAATTTGGCGACGGATCGGGATAGCTGCAAAAGCTGCTAGCTCAATCAACAGCGGCACCGAATACCCCATCAAGCTCTGCACCACCTGACTGGGCGATCGCACCTCACACAAAACCGTCTGCACCTGGGTTTGGGCCGCCGTCCAGTCAGCAAAGCGCTGTTGGGTCATTTCCGGCAAATGGAGTTGGATCGCCACCTGAAGACGCTCTGCATCCGGTAACGGCAGCAGCAACAGTTCCAAAATCAGGAGCCAACGGGGAATCGTTTTACCCTTGGGGTCCAATTGGACCAACCACCGTAACGCCAAAGTCGCGCTGCGTTGCCAATCCGGTTGAAGATCCAAGGCTGGATGCACACATTGCAGCGCCCCTAGATCAACCATCAGGCGCAACGCATCAGGCCAATTGGGCAATTGAAAAATGTACTTCAACTCGTTCCGCAACCGCGATTGTAGGGCTGGGGCTTTGTCGCCATTGCGTTGTAGTTGCGGATAGAGACCACTGGCGATCGCATGGCGAATGTAGGATTCCGTTTGCGGGTCAAGGGTAAAGTGGAGGCGCTCGGCAAACCGCACCGCCCGAAAAATGCGGGTGGGGTCTTCAATAAAACTATTGGGGTGCAACACCCGAATTTGGCGCTGCTGGAGGTCGCCCAATCCGCCAAAAAAGTCCAACAGTTCAACCGTTTGGCTCATCGACTGGCCCTGACGGGTGAGCCGCACCGCCAAGGCATTCACCGTAAAGTCGCGGCGGTAGAGATCTTGGCGAATGGAACTGGCAGACACCTCCGGGTTGGCCGCTGGATAGGGATAAAACTCGCTACGAGCCGTGGCAATATCCACCGAAAACCCACCCATTTCAGGATCTTCATGCCAAATTAAAGAAGCCGTCTGAAATTGACCATAAACCTGCAACTGCGCTTCAGGAAACGCATCCCGCAGTGCGCGAGCCAATTCCACCCCTGCCCCTTGGCTCCGTTGCGTATCGACCCCATCGACCACCAGATCAAATTCGCGAAAAACAATGCGATCTTCCTCGCCCGTCAGCAGCAAATCCCGTACAGCCCCTCCCACCAAATACAACTGCCAGCCTTCTGTCTGAGCAGCAGCAGCGGCGATCGCCAAAATACGCCGGAGTTTCGGACGTAGCACTTGCTCTAACCGTTGCCGCACAGAAGTCCGTACCACAGTCTGTTGATCTGCGGGTGCGGGATGTTTCAACTGGTGCAACTGGCGCAACATATCGGTACGGGTCACAATCCCCACCAATTGCCCCTGGTGGACCACGGGCAAGCGACCAATATCATAGGTGACCATCAAGGTCTCAATGTCTGGCAGGGGAGTGTCCGGGGCAATGGTGCGCACGGGAGCCGTCATATACCCCTTCACCGGGGCATGACCAAAGCCGTGGTGCAACGCCAGATCCAGATCGCGTCGCGAGAGAATCCCCACCAATTGCCCATCGCTATCCACCACTGAAAGCCCGGAATGGCCATAGCGCAATAAAATACGACGGGCTTGGTCAATGGGAGTGTCAGGCAAAATGGTCCGCACTGGAGAAGACATCAAATCGGCAGCGACCGGAGGTTGCGGCACCTGGGCTTGCAGGTGCTCCACCAGTTGATCAAGGACAAATTGAGGCTCTGCGGTTTGCAAGGTTGCCGCCGCCGCTTGAGGATGGCCACCCCCGCCAATGGGTTTGAGCAACGCCGTTAAATCCACGCCATCGATCCGCGATCGCGCAATGACCGTAAGGCGATCTTTTTGAGAACTGCGGGTCTGGTAAAAATGCCCCAGTAAAAGGGCATCGCTCTCGCTTAACACCAACAACTGAGACGCCAGACTAGACAGTCCCGGCACATAACCGGGCGTGGTCAATAACACCCAAGCCAGTCGATACCCGTGGACCACTGCTGACTGCAACTGCGGCAGTGCCTCCCCCAACAAGTCCTGCAACGCCGCCGAAAATCCCGGCTCAATATAGGCGGCGATCGCCCGTTGATTGGCCCCCTGTTCCATGAGCCAGGTCAGGGCGGCAGCATCTCGTGCCGTGGCATGGTCGTAGGTGAGAGATCCCGTATCCACATGGATACCCAAGGCCATGGCTGTTGCCTCTGCCATGGACAGGGAGAGGGATTGCGATCGCAAGCGCTCCGTAATCAGGGTCGTCGTCGATCCCACCGATTCCACA
>JBAVRC010000660.1:0-3499 GCA_049694615.1 Thermosynechococcaceae cyanobacterium
AGATTGCCTTCGATATCGTTACAGGGCTGATGTCCGATGTGATGTTGAATGCCCCGCCTTCCGATGCAATGGCCTACATCATTTTTACGGGTATTCTCTCGCCCATTCTGGCCTTAGCCCTGGCTGGAGGGGGTGGTCTTGCCGTCTTTAGCGGTTTATCTGCCGGGGTTGGCGCGGCGATCGGCGGGGTGACCTATGCCAATAATTCTGCTCATCAGCAACGGGCAGGTAAAGCCAGCGCCAAAAATGAGCAGGCCAAGCATAGAGAACTGATTAGAGCCATCCGAGATCGGTAATGCCGTCTATTTTTGCCTCAAGTAAGCCCTCAGTCGCAGTGTTATACCTATGCTGAATCTCAGGACTAAACCGGAACCCGAAACCAACGGGACGGGCGATCTGACTGCAACCGACCTCATCACCGGGAAGCAGACCCGCAACAATATCCCCATCCTCATCATGGGTACCTTGGGGTTTCAGGCGCTGAATTCCTTCTTCCTGCTAGCCCTGCTGCTGGGCGTCGTTGCCATTGCCCTAAAGCCTGCTCCCACCCTGGTCCAGCTTGTCGATGGCAAGCCTATCCGCGTCACGGCAAAGGATTCTCTCTCTAGAGAACCTGAAAGCATCAAGCGGTTTGCCAAAGATGTCACAGCGCTGATGTTTTCCATGACGGGCACCTTACCACCGGAAAACTTCGACCAGGCCCGTCTACCTAAGCCGGATCCCGGCATCACCATCGGTTCTCAAAACCTCAAAATTGCAACTGCTAGTTTTCAGGCTGGGTTTGCTTTATCTGAGGACTTTCGTCGGCCATTCCTGGAGTCTTTAGCTGACATTACGCCTCAAGCGTTATTCGGAAACAAAAATCAAGACCCGACCAAACCTGCAACCCAAGTGGTGCCCATCATTAAATTAATTTCCGAACCCAAGCAGGCGGAAACTGGACTGTGGAAGGTGAACGTGGTCGCCAATCTCCTGCTATTCAACGGCCAAGACCCGTTGGGACAAGAGGTCATTCCCTTTAACAAAGAAATCACCATCCGGGCTGTGGAACCGCCCCAAAAGTTGACGGGCAATACCCCCCTAGAGCGCACTATTTACGGCATTCGGCAGGCCGGACTTGAAATTCTCGCAATCAAAGATATCGCCCGTTAATCGCTCTCCCGATTTTTACAAACTTGAGAGGTACAATCATGAGCCAATCTGAGAATGGGAACGGCCAGCAAGCCGTTGTTAACCTTGACCTCGACGCTGAGCGCGATCGCATGAATGCCCTGGTCGGTCTATCCGGTCAGACCAACTCAGGTAGAGGCAACGCGGAGACAGAGGATCATGAGCCTGTCGATGATCCAGACGATGACGATCCTTCTTTTGAGCATTCTCAACCTCGGTTCTGGGAGCAAGGATCGTCGCACATCCTCTTTATTGGCATTGCCACTGCCCTGGCGATCGGGCTGATTCTCACGGTCTTTAACAGCATTTCGGGCGGTGGCTCCAAAGTGGCCAAAACCAATCCCCCAACGGCCAAAAATGACTTCTTTGGTACGGTGCCCAAGGATGGGACAGGCGATTGGAAAACTCAAGCTGCCCTTGCCGAACAAAAGGCCCAGTTCCAAAACCGTCCAAAACCCACCGTTCCGCCTAAAGTGACTGTGGTTAAGCCTGTTCTACCCAGACCCACGGCTATTCCACGCACGACCTACTTTTCTCGGCCCATTCCAGTCGCCGCGCAGCCTATCCCTGTCTCTGCCCCTGCCACGGTCTACAATCCCCCCGCTCCTAGCTTTACGCCAACCGCAACGAATCCCCTTCCACCCCCTCCGCCGCCAAGCTTCGATGAGGTTCAGAAGAAGTGGGAAGCACTCGGCAAGGTTGCAAGCTGGGGTGCTAGCGATAACGGCTCCCTAATTGCCGCTACCCCTACTGCTGCCCCTGGCGGGTATACCCCCGCGATCGCACAAGGTGTCCAACCCACGGCTCAACTCGTTTCGGCACCTGCACCCGCTGCCGTCGAATCCGCCATTCTCTCCGGCATCCCGCCCAAGTCAATCCAAATCGGTACAAGGGTTCCGGGCAAACTCGAAACTCCCATTGTGTTTCAACCGCCTGCTCAAGGAACAGCCGCCGATTCGGGGAATTTTGTCGTGAGCCTCAAAAAGCCACTCAAGGCCACGGACGGCTCGGTTGTTCTACCTGAAGGGTCGCAGTTGATTGTCAAAGTCGATACGGTCGGCAGCGGCGGTCTGATGCAACTGAGTGCCATCTCTGCCAATACAGACAACGGCGAAATCCAATTGCCTCAAGGTGCTATCGAAGTGCGCGGCAATCAAGGGAAACCGCTCATTGCCAAGGATATGAATCATAAGGGCGGCGGCTTTCTCAGGAACCTGGCGTTGTTTGCTCTGGGTGGCGTCAGTCGCGGCGCTGAACTGTTTAACCAGGCCGATCAAAGTGTTGTCTTGAATGGCACTTCCACCATTGTGACCACCCAAAATCAAAATCCCAATTTCTTGGCTGGCGTTTTGGAAGGGGGCACTCAAGCGGTCATTCCCGGCATGACCCAAAGTCTTCAAACCCCATCGCTCAACCAAAATTCTCCTCTTTGGTCCCTCAATGCCGATACCCCTGTTGAAATCTTTGTTAACCAATCTGTCTCGATCTAGGGAGGTTTAAACTCCATGCGACATTTACTGCGATCGCCCTTGTTACCGACCCTCCTGGCGCTGCTCCTTGTCCCGATCAACCCGATCAACCCGGCCAGTGCTCAGCGAGTCGAGTCGATCTTTGCCAGCCGTGCCCAGGACGGCACTGCCTCCAAATTGAGCATTTATCCCGGCTATGGTCTCAATCTGTTCTTTCAGACGGGCGAGAAAATCACCAAAGCTTGGCTCGACGACCCCTCCCAGATCGCCCTCGACTTCGATGTAAAACCGCCCGCTGCCACCTTGATCCACCTTCGCAATATTGCTGGCCTTCAGTTCCCCGGTCTCAGGCGATCGCCGGATCGCGCCACCCTTTTGAGCGTCCTCACCGATGCGGGAAAGCTTTACCAGTTCCAGGTGAAGGCGAAGGAGGGTAGTCCCCAGTACACTGCGCTGGCCATTATTGCCGACCATCGCGGCACTCCCATGATTGACATCAGCGCTTATCGCAGGGGGTCTCTGGAGGATGTTGAGCGCGGTCTTCAGGCGGCTCAGGCTAAAAAACTGCTCGGTACCAGCAATATGACGAGTCGAGTGATGAACTTTACGGCACTCGTCCGTAATGGCGAATCCCTGACCACGGCGGCATCCAAAGCAGGGGTTTCGATGGCTGTAATCGTCAAGCTGGCCGATATGGGTCAGAACCCATCCCCTTCGATTCCCGTAAACCCAGAAACTTCCGTAAATCCAGGTGTTTCAAAGCATCGCAATAAATCCTTGTCTCCCCTCACTGAACGTTAATTTAGGAGGTTCTGATGTTCAGCAAATCCTACTGTCCTTTCACCACCCACAACCCTTTA
>JBAVRC010000661.1:0-4070 GCA_049694615.1 Thermosynechococcaceae cyanobacterium
CTACAATGCACATCCCCAATGAGAAGTGGTATTGATATTGATCGTGCTATCGATAAGATACAGGCCGAAAAGTCTGATTCACTTTTATCAGTTTCACCGTCTCATAAGTTTATTTGGGAAGAAACAAATAGTGATGTACATTCGATTAACTACGATTTTTTTCGTCGACCTCGTCGTCAAGAAATGAGCCGCCAATATGTTGAAAATGGATCTATTTATATCTTTAAACCATGGGTCCTAAAAGAATTAGGAAATCGTTTGGGCGGCAAAATTTCTCTTTTCCCTATGAGTACAATTGCTGCTTGGGAAATTGATTCTGAACTTGACCTTGAAATCGTTGAATTTTTACTAAAAAGGGGGTCAAATGTTCATTGACAAAAATATTGTTAAGTTCATTGTTTTATCTGAGGAAAGCATTTTTAATGCGCTCAAGAAAATTAGTGATAATAAAGCTCGTATTGTTTTTTCAATTAATGAATCTGGAATACTTGAAGGGGTTTTGACAGATGGAGATGTTCGGCGTTGGCTAGTGAAAGAAAGGGTGATTGATTTGAATCAACCCGTTTCTAAAATCTCCAATAAAAACTTTAAGTTTGCATTATTTCAGGATGATCCTACAAAAATAAAAACTGAATTTTTGCCACAAATAGATTGTATACCGCTTTTAGACAATCATCATCGCCTTGTGGCGATCGCCCGCAAATGGCTCGATACCATTCAGATCGGCAATTTTTGTATTGATCATCATTCACCGACTTTTATTATTGCTGAAATTGGAAACAATCATAACGGCAGTTTAGCAATGGCCAAACAATTAATCGATGGAGCCATTAATGCAGGTGCAAACTGCGCTAAATTTCAAATTCGAAATTTACAAACTCTCTATCATAATCAGGGTAATGCGAACGATCCAGGCGAGGATTTGGGTACTCAATATACTTTAGACTTACTATCGCGATTTCAGTTATCAAACCAAGATCTGATATCAGCATTCGATTACTGCAAAGAGCGCGGAATTTTACCCCTTTGTACTCCGTGGGATTTAGATAGCCTTGCATTTTTAGAAGCGTATGGAATGCCAGCTTACAAAGTTGCTTCGGCTGATTTGACTAACCATGACCTTTTGAGGGCATTGGCTCAAACTCGGAAGCCCTTAATCTGCTCTACAGGAATGACAATGGAAAACGAAATCCATGAATCCATTCGTCTTATGAAAGATTTTGGCGTAATGTATATTTTGCTCCATTGTAATTCAACCTATCCCACTCCCTTTCGCGATGTTAATCTCAACTATTTAGAACACTTGAGAGAAATTGGAGATTGTCCTGTCGGCTATTCCGGTCATGAGCGCGGTATCCATATCGCGATCGCAGCGGTTGCTAAAGGTGCTAAGGTGATCGAAAAGCATATAACCTTAGATCGCGCCATGGAAGGTAATGATCACAAGGTTAGTTTGCTGCCTGATGAGTTCAAAACAATGGTGGAAGGGATTCGCCAAGTAGAAGAAGCTCTCGGTTCAACATCAGAACGTCGACTCAGCCAAGGAGAATGGATGAACCGCGAAACTCTCTCTAAAAGTTTGGTGATTAACTGTGACTTAGACGTTGGTCAACAAATTACGAGGGAGATGATTGAAGTAAAAAGCCCTGGTCGTGGCGTGCAACCCAACCGCAAGGCAGAACTGATTGGACGAAAAGCAAACAGAGCCTTTAAGGCAGGAGACTTTTTCTTCCCAAGCGACCTTTCTAATGATCAGGTTAAGCCTCGTCACTATCACTTTAAGCGACCTTGGGGACTTCCTGTTCGCTACCATGACTTTAAATCTATTTTAATGCAATCTAACCCGGATTTACTAGAGTTTCATTTGAGTTATAAAGATTTGGAACAAGATATTCATCACTATTTCCATGAAGCTTATGAACTTAGCCTAGTTGTCCATAGTCCTGAGTTATTCGCAAATGACCACCTGCTAGACCTTTGTTCAGATGATGAAAGCTATCGGCAGCATTCCATTCAAGAATTACAGCGTGTCGTTGATTTAACGCGATCGCTCAAACCATTTTTTGCAAAAAAACCGACTCCCTTTATTATTGTTAACGTCGGTGGTTTTACGCCTGAAGCTCCCCTATTAAAGGATGAGCGTAGCCAGTTATACAGTTTGTTAGTCAAAAGTTTATCCAGTCTTGATCTTAATGGAGTCGAAATCATTCTGCAAACCATGCCACCGTTCCCTTGGCACTTTGGCGGTCAGCGATATCATAACTTATTTGTAGATCCAGAAGATATCGCACATTTTTGCGAAAAATACCATTATCGTATTTGTCTTGATGTCTCTCACTCGAAGCTCGCTTGCAATCAGTATAACTGGTCATTCAGACAATTTATCGAACAGGTAGGTCCCTATATTGCCCATCTTCACCTTGCTGATGCACAGGGCTTAGATGGTGAAGGACTCCAAATTGGCCAAGGCGAGATCGACTTCAAAGCGATCGCAATCGATTTACAGCAATATTCACCGCAGTCCTCCTTTGTACCGGAAATTTGGCAAGGACATAAGAATCAAGGAGAGGGGTTTTGGATTAGTCTAGAGAAATTGGAAGAATGGTTTTAAGTTAAATATTGAAAATTTCATTGAAATTATTATATGAATGAAGAAAGCAATAAAATCAAGCGCCTCATTTTTGCTACAGGCCCTTGGCAAATCATAATAGCATTGTCTGCAATGCGTCAGGAAAGTACGAGTTCAAGCTTATCATATGAGGATCATCTTTTCCTCTATTTCTATCGAATTCCTGACGAGACAAAACAGATTATGCTTCAGATAGCCAATCTTCTTGGAGATTGGAAATCTATTATTCAGATTAATGAAGCTTTTCTTGATACTGCGTTAATCGAAGTCAATCAAACCAGTTTTCTACAATATTCAAATAATATTAAAAAAATTATAAATATCGATAAAATTAACGAGATATGGATTTGTTTAATGGCTGGCAAATTGGAGAAGCTTCTGATCGAATCTTATTTAGAAGCAGACATTGTTATTTATGAAGATGGATTATGCATGTATGCAAAAGAAATAGGCTATAATCGTTTTTTAGACAAAAACTACATCTCCATGGCTAGAAAGCTAAAGCATGAATCAATAAATTTTATTCGCAGGAAATCCAACAATATATATATATATAATAATACCGGGTTAGTCAATAAACATGTTGATCGCCTAACCAAGGCATATTTATTTCTTTCAAAGATGTTGCACTATCCTGATTACCTCAAGAAAGCTTCAATTAAACAGATTAATAATGATTCTATTGAAGATAGCATCATGACAATCAATCGCAATAATAAGTTTTTCCAGGCTTTAGACAAAAATAAATATTCTGAACCAATGGTTTTAGTTTTGAGTCAATGTTTTTCAAAATGGCATAGAATGTCCTGGGATGAAGAATTAAGTATTTACAAACAGGCATTAAAAACAATTATCCAGCATGGCTTGACCCCGCTTTGGAAAGAGCACCCTAGAGCTGATAGACCCTTTTTGAAATCGCTTTTAGAAGAAAACTTGGATATTCAACCTATTGAATTAAATATTCATTTTTCATGGCCAGTTGAACTGTTAATACATCGAATTAATATCTTGAGCTGTGTCTCAATATCTTCTAGTTCTTTGTTTTACATTAAAGAATTATTTAATATTCCAACTTATACATTAGCCGATGAACTTATATTCTCTAAATTATCCAAACATGATACCGAGATTGCAAAATTAGCTTCAAAAGAAATTCCACCTTTTCGAACAATGTTTTAAAATTTTATTTTAGTAGTAAAACAAGAAATGAGACTTTTGACTTAACGTTGAATTTAAAAATGAGCCATGGCTATTTCGTTAATAAGAGTGGGGCGTCGTTACTTTAAAGAAACAAATTTTTGGAAGAATAATTTTCTAATTTTAAGAGAATTTAAGAATTTTCGCTGGATTATTATTTTAGCATTACTTTTTTCAATAATTGGTGCCATTCTTGAAGGTGGGACAGTTGGTTTATTAGGATCTTTTTTACAAGGATTAACGA
>JBAVRC010000662.1:0-2859 GCA_049694615.1 Thermosynechococcaceae cyanobacterium
CACTGTCCAATATAGGCTCTAGGACTTAGCAGGAAAAGTCAGGTCGGCAACGACCCCGACGAAGCGTACACAGAGAGGTGGCGGGCTGCAATGCGAAAGCGTGAAGGGATCGATCCCCGTTATTGTATGAAACCGTGGGTGCCGACATGCTGAGATACATGGAAGGCAACACTCCTAAAGCCAACTGCCAAGGCTTCAACGGAGGCCCACCGGGGTCCAAGACCGTGGCACGTCACCAAGGTAGAGCCGGGAACTCGGGAGATCCCATGAATTCCTCCCCTAGGAGGTAGAGCGACGCAACTGGTACACCAGAAGGAAGCTCAAAGGTTCATGGGAAGTCGGATGTCCTCATAGTAGTGATGAAGTGGGGTAACGCCCACGGAGCGAAGGGGGACACATTGGGTCGAACACTCGATGGAAACGTCAACCATACACAGAGGTGGAACAATGACGGTCACTGGAATCGAGCGTATAGCTGGACGGGCTAGCAGCCAATCAGCACCGGAGTTTACGTCTCTGATGCACCACTATACAGTGGAAAACCTGCGAGCCTGCTTCGAGGTGCTGGATGAAAAGAAAGCGCCCGGAGTGGATAGAGTGACAAAAGCAGAATACGGACAAAACCTGGAGGAAAACCTGCGGGAATTGCACCAGAAACTGCTTCAGATGTCGTATCGGCCTAAAGCCGTGCGACGAGTGGAGATTCCGAAAGAAGATGGCACCCTGCGTCCTTTAGGAATCAGTTGCCTGGAAGACAAAATCGTCCAGGAGATGACACGCCAGATTCTGGAAGCAATCTATGAGCCTGTGTTTATCGAGACCTCCTATGGATTCCGCCCAAAGCGGAGTTGTCACGATGCCCTGAGACAACTGAACGGCGAGGTAATGACTAAACCCGTCAACTGGATTGCAGATATAGATCTGGCTCAGTTCTTCGATACCATGCCACACCAAGAGATTCTGGCCGTCATGCAAGAGCGAATCAAGGATAGGAAATTCCTACACTTGGTCGGGCGAATGCTCAAAGCTGGAGTCCAAACCCCTGGAGGCATTGTCCTAGACGAACTGGGGAGTCCCCAGGGCTCCATCGTCTCCCCAGTAATTGCGAATGTGTTTCTCGACCATGTGCTTGACCAATGGTTTACCCAAGTTGTCACACAACACTGTCGAGGATACTGTGCAATCCTGAGATACGCGGACGATTGCATAGCTGTGTTTGAGTTCGAGGACGATGCACAGCGGTTTATGCGAGTCCTTCCAAAACGACTGGAAAAGTTCGGATTACGCCTCAATCAGTCAAAGACCCAACTGCTTGCATTTGGCAAACGTCAGGCATGGCAGTCACATAAGGACGGGGAACGCCTTCCCACCCTTGATTTTCTTGGCTTGACCCACTACTGGGGAAAGAGCCGGAACGGGAAAACACGATTAAAGCGCAAGACCTCAAAGAAACGATTTCGACGCGCTCTGGTCACAATCAACCAATGGTTGCGACAGGAACGTAACGCCCACAAGCTGCCAGTTCTCTGGCATCGAATCGGCTTAAAAATGCGCGGACATTTCAACTACTTTGGAGTCACCGACAACAGTCGGGCACTATACAGCTTTGAACGCGCAGTCCAAAATCTGCTGTTCAAATGGCTGAATCGCCGCAGTCAACGACATAGCTTTACATGGGAGACTTTTAGACGATACCTAACCAAGTATCCCCTCCCAAAGCCTGGTCGACTGGTATCACTCTATCCTGTCTGGTAAATGGCTGAATGAAGAGGCTTGTGCGGGAAAACCGCAGGCAGGCTTCTGTGAGGGGGAGACTCTCAACGGTGTAAGGCTGAATCATGTGGCACTCTCGGGACCGAAAGGTGAGAGAAACAGAGAAAACAAACCATGCCTAAAACATCGAAGGAGTCTCTCTACTCGACGGCATGACCCGGTGTTGGCACGGGAGACGCGAAAGCAGCAGACGGATGCGGCAGGGTAAGCCCCTCAATCAGGAGGGCTATATCGAGGAGAAGATGATCAATGGTTGCGGTCCCTATCTGTATTTGCGCTATTGGGATGGGAAAACCCACAAGTCGTTTTATTTGGGGAAGGCTAACTCGTGAGAAGGGCGATCGCCCTTCAGCATCGAGCAGTTTTAAGGCATTGGATGGATGCGCTAAACTCTCTCCAGTGTGTGAGGAACTGCTTGTGTATACCCGTCCTATTGCTGACCCGGCCAAACCCAAGACGCAATTGTCGCGCCTACCGTTGAGGAGCAGACCGCCTGCCCAGCTCACCGGGTACGAGAAAGAACAACAGGCTGAGGCCAGGGCAATCGCCCAACGGTTTCAGAACAACCCCCACTCAGAACGCTTGGAACGTCTGCTGCGACGGCAACAGACCCAAACCCTTGGCGTCTTGCTGGAAGAGCGCCAGCGTCAGATCAGGCTGGTGCATTTGGCGATCGCGCGATTGCCGGACGATTACTATGGGCTGACGGTTCGCGGGACGAATCGGCTCTTTTGCGAGCAAGTCTTTGAGACGCCGAAGTATTGTGCTGAGGCCGCAGCAGAGTTGGAGCAAACCTTTGCCTTGGATTGGCGCATGGGGCTACTGTCCGGTGAGGCGATGGAAATGGCCCAGGCGATCATTCAGGCCCATGTTTGGCGCGAGTGGGTGGCGATGGAAATGGAAGGGGCGAAAGCTCCGCACCAAGAGTCCGCACTTGCCTAGAACGCTTATATCCTTGGCAAGGCTTTCGTTCCACTTTAGCCAGCAGGTTCAAGACCATTGGGGATACAAGGTGATTCCCAGGAAATGAATTACCGCCTAGAGGGGTCGAATTAGAATGTCCCATTTGGGTAACAGGGGATTTCT
>JBAVRC010000663.1:0-2058 GCA_049694615.1 Thermosynechococcaceae cyanobacterium
GGTTTATTGGGCTGTACATTGTGCGATCGCAATGGCGGGGTCGAGGCTATGGAATGCAGTTGTGGGAAGCAGCATTGCAACAGTTGACGGCTCGGATGGACGGGGATCGACCCTGCATCGGGTTAGATGGGGTTCTTGACCGAGAAGCAGACTATGGTCAAGCGGGGTTTAAGGCGGCGTACCATCATGCGCGTCATGTCTATGAACCCGCTGCCTCGGATGGTATACCGGAAGCAGTCATTCCGTTAGCAGATGTGCCCTTAGCGGCGATCGCAGGTTATGAGGTAAGGTTATTTCCGGCCTCGCGAGAGTTGTTTTTGGACCCTTGGATTCGATTGGCTGGGGCGGCATACGGTGTTATGGAACAGGGGCGATTGGTGGGGTATGGGGTCTTGCGTCCCTGTCGTCAAGGGTTCAAAATTGGACCTTTGTTTGCTGACTCCATAGAGATAGCTGATCGATTGTTTCTTGCTCTGACCCATCGCTGTGTTGGGCAGTTCGTGTTTATCGACATACCAACGATCAATCCGTCGTTTTCTAAGTTTGTTGCGCGTTATGGTTTGCAACCCGTTTTTACCTGTGTGCGGATGTATCGGGGGCACGAACCAAGGCTGGATGTCGAACGCATTTTTGGCATAACAACCTTGGAACTGGGTTAGAACGGGATAGAGAGACACCGGGCTGTGGCCGCAGGTTTGGGATGCGGCCCAACAGCGTAAGGACGTGGTAGACCAATCCCACTTAGATTTGGGCGCTTAAGCTCAATAACTAGAAGTTTAAGAAATCATGCTGGATTTTCCGAGATTTTATGCCTATTATGAATAACGTACATTATTCATTAATGGCTGGATTAAGTGGCAACCTCTGGTCTTCAAAACAATGGCACAGCAGTCGATGCGATCGCCTTCGATTGCTTCGCTCCCCTTCATTCTGGCCCCTTCAGCCTAACGCTATATCAGCAGCCTGTTTCTGCCGGATATCCCTCTCCTGCCGAGGATTACATTGAGGGCAAGCTGGATCTGAACTTACATCTGATCAAGAATCCAGCCGCGACCTTTTATGTGCGAGTGTCTGGGGATTCCATGACGGGGGCTGGCATTCATAACGGCGATCTGTTGGTGGTCGATCGCAGTCTCGATGCGGTTTCAGGTCGCATCGTGATTGCTGTTCTCAATGGCGAATTGACGGTCAAGCGGCTTTACGTTGAGGGCGATCACCTGTTGCTGAAAGCCGAGAACGATGGGTATCCCCCAATCGAAGTGACCGAACCCCAAGATCTTTGCATTTGGGGCGTTGCAACCAGCGTGATTCATTTACTCTGATGTTGGCCTTGTGCGACTGCAATTCTTTCTACGTCAGCTGCGAAATGGTCTTTAATCCAAAACTGCGCGGTCAGCCGGTGATTGTGCTCTCCAATAACGACGGCTGCGTTGTCTCGCGATCGCCCCAAGCCAAGGCTATCGGGATCCAAATGGGCGAACCTGCGTTCAAGATTCGGCACTTGATCCAAGCCCATCAGGTTCAGGTTTTTAGCTCTAATTATTCGCTCTATGGAGATTTATCCCAACGGGTGATGACGACGCTTGCTGCATTTACGCCGGAACAGGAAATTTATAGCATCGATGAGGCGTTTCTCGATCTATCCGGGTTTCGGCATCTGGACTTGATTCGCTATGGCCAGCAGATTCGAGACACGGTCCTCCAATGGACGGGGGTGCCGATCTCCATTGGCATTGCGCCAACGAAGACTTTAACTAAAATTGCTGGGGATATCGCCAAAAAACAGTCCTCTGGTGTGTTTGTCTTGCCCCATTGCCCGGACGATATTTTAGCGGAGTTTCCCATTGCCGATATTTGGGGCATCGGTCGCAGCCATCGGCGATCGCTTCAAGCCCACGGCATTACGAATGCCCTACAACTGCGCGATGCGAGTCTCGATTGGGCCAGAAGGGAATACAGCGTGGTCATGCAACGTCTGGTGTTGGAGTTGCGAGGCCAACCTTGCTTCAACTTGGAATTAGTCCCGCCATCGAAGAAAAGCATTACGGTGTCTCGCTC
>JBAVRC010000664.1:0-3064 GCA_049694615.1 Thermosynechococcaceae cyanobacterium
GCCAAGGGTTGCGTTGCTTTACTGCATAGACATAAAAGCTTCATCGCCTCGCCAATACGGCGTAAAAAGCGGTTGCTACGTTGAAATTGGAAACCCCATGCAATAATGGATTCGCTAAGTAATTGGACTTAGTAAACTATCTTTGACGAAAAGGCTCGAATCATGATAAATCGATTTACTGCAACATTGGCGATCGCACTGATGGGTCTGATTTCCTTGACAGCCTGTGGCGAAGAGGCCAAAAATGCCACGGAAGGAGCCAAGGATGCCATGTCCTCAACGGCTGAGAAGGCGACGGAAGGGGCCAAGGATGCCATGTCCTCAACGGCTGAAGGAGCCAAAAATGCAACAGAAGGAGCCAAGGATGCCATGTCTTCAACGGCTGAAGGGGCCAAAAATGCCATGACAGACGCCACTAAAAAAGTGGGCGATGCGGCTGGCAGCTTAGTTGCGATGAAAGATGGCGTGGTTGGCATGAAGGATGGTGTATCCGCAACACTGACAGCGGCCAAAGCGGGCGATTTCAAAACAGCCCAAGCAGAAGCCACCAAGCTGCAAGAGTCTTGGGGCAAAATCAGCGAAGGCGTCGAGAAACAGTCTGCAGACACCTATAAAACCGTTGGAGACGGTTTGAAAACGGTTCAAGACGAATTAAAAGCGGAAAAACCGGATCAGAGTAAAGTGGTTGCCGATCTCCAATCCTTGGCAACGGCTGTCAGTAGCATTGTGGTCAAGTAATCGACGGGCCATTCGCTCCCTTTATGCTCGCCTTTGAAACGGTGTCGATAACATCGTTTTAATTGCAACCATATAAAAAGGTTGCTGCGTGAAGCAGCAACCTTTTTGAGTCAACTTGGGGCGATCGCTGTCAAGCAGCAACCTTTTGTTCTAGTAAGCCAGCGTCTCTAGGGTTTGGCGGAGGTAGAGCATCACCATCGTATCTTGGGTTGCCTCTGGGCCCTTAACATTCGGGTTTCGTTCTAAAATCCATCGCTTAAAGCCCGATGTATCTGAAATCGCCTGTTTCAGTTCGCTCCAGTACTGTCCGTCCGCTCGGAAAGCAGTCTGTTGAACATGATTGGTCTTGAGCTGAGTCATAATCATTAATTCCGTTCAGAATTAAGGGAATGGAAATACAACCTTTTGGAAAAGGATGACTTGAAACGCGCAGAGAACGCGGACACAGTCTCACACCTATCCTACACTGTTAAATTGGGAACGTTGCTTACCTCAGTGTGGACAATCCCATCTTGACTCTGATCATAATTAAACTTTTGTCGCTTATATGTGATTGAGGCTACTAAACCCCATGTCAGGTCGCAAGACCGTTGGGTGTCCTTTCCATTCATTGGGAATACTATCGCTACAGGGAAAGATCCACATCTGTGGCCCTGAGGGTGGATCAAGGGACATAAGGAGATGATGACCCATGCAAGATGCCGTTGCTACTGCGCCGCTGTGCGTGGCGATTGTGAACTATCGCACGCCGCAACTCACCCTGGATTGTTTGGCATCCCTTGCGATTGAGCGGCAATTCTACCCCAACTTGAACGTGGTGGTGGTCGATAATGCATCGGGCGACGATTCAGCGGAAATTTTAGCCCAAGGGATTGCAGCCCATCAATGGCAGACTTGGGTTTCATTTCAGCCCTTGTCTGTCAATGGCGGATTTGGGGCGGGCAATAATTGGATTATTCGTCAGACGCTTCAGGAAACAGACCCGCCTGAATACATCTTGCTGCTCAACCCGGACACGGTTTTGCGCCCCCAGGCGATCGCCCCGTTGGTGCAGTTTTTGGAAACGCATCCTCAGGTAGGAATTGCAGGCAGCCGTTTGGAAGATCCGGACGGAACGCCCCAATGTTCCGCTTTTCGCTTTCCATCCTGTTGGAACGAGTTGGATCAAGGGTTGCGCTGGGGTCCCGTGTCTCGATTATTGCAGCACCATTGTATTGTGTTGCCCATTGGGGACCAACCTTGTGCGGCGGATTGGCTGGCTGGGGCCAGTCTACTGATTCGGCGTTCGGTCTTCGAGGCCATTGGGTTGTTTGATGAAGCCTACTTCTTGTACTTTGAAGAAGTAGATTTGTGCCATCGCGCGCAGCAAGCGGGCTGGGAGTGCTGGTATGTGCCGAACAGTCGGGTGGTCCATTTAGTGGGGCAAAGTTCTGGGATAACCGATACCAAACGCCAACCCCAGCGCCGACCCCAGTATTGGTTTAATTCGCGCCGCCGCTATTTTTTAAAGTTTCATGGTTGGTCCTACGCGGCGGCGACAGATTTGCTTTGGATGGTGGGTTTTGGTCTTTGGTGCATCAGACGACAGTTGCAACGGAAACCGAATGCCGACCCGCCCCAGTTTCTGCAAGACTTTTTTTGGAATAGTGTTTGGGTTAAAGGAGATCAACCATGACCGAGGACGCGGTGCAATCCCCTGGTTTATGGGCGCAAATCCACGAAGATTGGGTGGCGCATGGACGGGATTGGACCAAACCGGGTTTTCGAGCCGTAGCAGTGCAGCGGTTTGGGGTCTGGCGGATGCGGGTGCAACCTAAGTTGATACGTGCGCCGTTGAGTGTGTTGTATCGATCGCTGTATCGGCATGTGCGCAATGTATATGGCATTGATTTGCCCTACACGGTACAACTGGGGCGTCGGGTTGTGATTGAACATCAAAGTGCCATCGTCATTCATGGTGACAGCCGCATTGGCGACGATTGTATTTTGCGTCAAGGGGTGACCTTGGGGAATCGCTATCTGGAACGTCCACTAGAAGCACCCCACTTGGGGCAACGGGTGAATGTGGGGGCCGGAGCCAAAATTCTGGGTCGGGTTACGATTGGCGATGATGTGAATATTGGTGCCAATGCAGTGGTTTTGATGGATATTCCGGCTGGGCAGACGGCAGTGGGAATTCCCGCTCGGATTTTGTCCGCTCCGGCAGTTAACCCTCTTTTGTTACTCTCACCAGAGAAAAATCTGAAACCCTCTCTAGGCAAAGATCTTTGCTGAACCCCTCCAAATTTATGAAAGTGTCAGGAAATACGTGATGAAAAGCATAGCC
>JBAVRC010000665.1:0-4550 GCA_049694615.1 Thermosynechococcaceae cyanobacterium
GACCAACTCTGCCACCTCTCCAGGTACAGCAAGTTCCCATCTGGAAACGTATCAAACCTATATTATCCTAATTAAAGAAAGGAATCCCCTGATTGGGTTCACACCTGTGCCCCATCACACTCAATACCCCTAACCGCCTTAACTACCTCGTTGATCTTAGGCTTCGATCCAGGGCGCGACAAATGTGGCATTTCCCTGGTCGGTTCTGATCGCAGCGTCCATTTTCACGACGTGGCGATCTCTGCCGCCGCCATTGCTCAAATTGCCGACCTTCGCCACCGCTACCCCATCCACACCCTGGTGATGGGCAATCAAACCACGGCCCAACAATGGAAAGCCCGTTTAACCGACGAACTCAACCCGCCTTTGCCCATCATCCTCATCGATGAACGCTATAGCACCTTGGAAGCTCGCGATCGCTACTGGCAAATGTACCCGCCCAAAGGTCTCACCCGGCTCATTCCCCAAGGCATGCGGGAAATTCCTCGCCCCATTGACGATCTCGTCGCGATTCTGCTGGTCGAGCGATATTTGGATCGCAAGGCAGAATTGTCAGTGAACCCGGATTTAAATTAGAGTAACTGCTGCAACGCTTCAGCCACCAGTGCCGCCGACTCAAACCGTTCAGCAGGCTGGGGATGGGTCAGTTGTTGAATAATATTGGCAATGTGAGGGCCAATGCTGGGCACGTCTTTGATCTGTAGCCTAAACTCATTGTCGCCCAAGCGATAAAATGCATCCGGATCCTGTCCGGTCAGCCAATAGATCAACGTTGCCCCTAAAGCATACAGATCGGAACTGCTTGATGCTTTGCCAATCTGTTGTTCGGGTGCTGTATAGCCGCCCGCGCCGACAAACGTTCCCGACTCCGGCGTAATGCCCTGCAACTCGCCGAAGTCCACTAACACCACTTGACTAAACCCACGCGGCATCACCGGACGAATCAGGTTCGACGGTTGTATTTTGCGGTGCAGGCAAGGCGGGTTTTGCTGATGTATATAATCCAGCAAGCGGCATACCTCAATCGCCCATTGCACAGCCTGGTACTGAGGCACTGGGCCTCGCTGAGCCACCCAATCGTTCAGATTGGGCCCATAGATCATTTCGCTGACCAGATAGGGCTGTCCATTAACCGCAAAGGCTTCAAAAAATTTAGGCATGCCGGGATGTTCCAACTGGCATAGCACACGCGCTTGCGACTCAAACGCCTCGACTAACTGCGACGTATTCCGCCACTCAGTCGGTAGGGTTTTTAAGACCACCGTCGTGCCTTTGCGCCAAGCCATTAAGGTATTTCCCGCTGAACTCAACGGCTTTAAGACTTGGTATTCCCCCAATGTTTGGGTTGGACGAATCGGAAACCCGCACTCGGTACAAATGAGCGTCCCTTCCTGGGAACTTTGATGATCGCAAGGCGATGCAGGTAAATTTTGGGCAGCATTGCCCTGATCAAACAACGGATATCGCCCAGGCACATAAAACGATGCCTCAACCGAACTCGATACTACATTCACGGCTAGGGCAGGCTCTTGCTCTAGGACAGCCGCATCGAGATCCTGTGGCTGTAACGCTCCACGATCAGTACGCTCAACCGGCTCAATCGTTAGAAGCGAACTGGGTTGAAAATTCCCAGAAGCGTCCGGTGTTGGAATCGCCTGACCGTCAATACAGATTTGAATATTGGGTCCAGATCGCGCCAATCGCATAATACTACCGTTGGCCAATGGGGCTTGGTGGACCCGTTTTCCATCGACATAAGTGCCATTGGTCCCTAAATTGACCACTTCCCACTGGTTGTCCGTCAAGCGAATCTCGACATGGTAACGGGATACCACCGCGCTGTAGAGCACTACGTGGTTGTCAACTGCCCGACCGATGCGAATAGCTGGATCTTGCTCAAAGCTCCAACTTTGAACTGGTGTAGACTGAACGGGATGCAGGAGCGTTAACGTAATCACAGTTTAAAATCACTAAATTTTGAAAATAAACGTTACAAGTTCCCCCTTGCCCAGACTCACCCGGTCTCCGACCCGTAACCGATATCGAGTCCCGGACGCCAATGGCGTGTTATTCAGATAGGTGCCATTTGCACTGCCTAAGTCCTCTACAAAATATTGTGCCCCTTCTACATGAATAACGGCATGAACGCGGGATACCACTTCTGCATTGGGGAATGTACTCATATTAATGTCTGGAGGAACGCGGTCGTTGGGTTTACCCAAATGGATATCTTTTTGGGATTCGGGTAACTCGATCAAGGTGTCGCTTTGCAGGTGCAGCAACGTTGCAACTTGTTTTTGGATCTGCGTGTTGAGTGCCTCCACACTCTCCATAGGGGTATCGCCTGCTGCTGTATCCCTCGCAGACTTCGGTTGCTCTTGTTCTGCCCCTAGGTGGGAGGAAGCTTCATTGCCCGATTCAGCTAAAGCCAGATCCAATATCGGTTCGGGTGGAAAAGGTTCCGGCAAAAGAACGTCGCTGTTGGTGCCTTTGGCATTAATGGCCGCAGGGGATGAATAGACTGAGAGCCGCAAATTGAAACCGCATTGTCCGCAAAAGTGTGCTTTGTCTTGTACGGGTGAGCTGCAATTCGGACAACTTTTGCTTTCTGGCAAGCGATCGCCACAAGCCTCGCAGTAGGCTGCTGGATCAGGATTGTGATGTAAACAACTGGAGCAAACAATCATAGTGAAACGAACCAATCCTCAAAAATTCTGTAATCTCTCGAAAACCAAAAGTTGTATAGATTGATGCTAGACCGCGCAGACTGATAGTGGATAGGCAATAACTATACCAACAGAATTAAATTAAAGGGGTCAATTCGTTCAGAATGGGGTTACCCCACATGTTACACGAGCGACACCATTGTCGCATCTTCATCGCTGCTTTGGCGACTCAAGCCTTACATCGGGGAATATGATCGCAAGGGTCTATCGGACCTTATTGGACTAAACCATCGCCTGCAGCTTGATCGAGTAACCAAATGAGCTGCCCTTCGGGTTGAATAAATCGGGCCGGGTAGTCCAGGGGATTCGCGGTATCGTCAAAAATAGCGCGCAGTGCCTGATGTTTCCCGACCCCCGTTACTAAAAAGAGGACGCACCGCGCACGGTTAATCAAGGGAATAGTAAAAGTTAAGCGCGGATCGGTGCCCCGAGAACCTACGCCAATCCAGCGATCGCACACATTTAAAACCTCGGTGCGCGGAAAGAGCGAAGCAGTATGGCCATCATCGCCTAACCCCAATAGGATGATGTCGAAGGCAGGAATGACTTCTGTGCCAAAAAAATTCTGCAGCTCTTGTTCATACAGGTGAGCAGCTTGAATGGGTTCGGTGGGGTGTGTCGGCATGGGATGGAGGCAGTCGGCTGGGATGGGAACGCGATCCAACCAGGCCCGTCGCGCCATGCCTTCATTGCTGTCGGGATGGCTCGGCGGCACATAACGCTCATCGCCCCAAAAGATATGGAGTTTATCCCAGGGCAACGACTGGGTTGCCAATCGCTCATACAACAATTTGGGCGTCGAACCACCCGCCAAGGCAATGGTTGCAACCCCCTGCTGGGCGATCGCCGTTTCCAACATGGAACGAACAATGGTTAGGGCACGGTCAGCCAATGCCGACGCATCGGATACAATCTCAACGCTGGATTCCATAAGCAGACTGCTGACGAAAGGACATGTCCGCCAAAGTTTGAACCGTCAAGACTTGCGGAGGGGTAGCATCGGGCGGATAAAAGTAATCAATGTCGATGAGTCGATTTTCCTTCGGCTCAAGTGTGATCATTGCCAGGGGCTGACCCTGTTCGCCTTGCCGTTGACTTAAATGATAATACCGAAGTTGCGCATTGCCGTTGTCATCTCGATAACGGACCCGGACGGTTCCTCGGAAAAAAACTTGACCTGGCAGGGAACGTAAAAAACGGAGTCCTTTGTCCCATGAATTTTGCTTCAGGGGGGTTTGAATCGAAACGGCAATTTTCTGGGGCTGTGAACTGGGGTTGTGCAAGGGCATTGCCACTTGGTAATGCACGCCGTAATTGCCGTGGGCCATATAGGCCGTATCGGGGTAGCGGGCTAACATCGGAGCGCTTTGCACTTGACCGGTGCCAAAGGTTCCCCTTGGCAAGGTACTCAAGCCGTAAGAAAAGGCTTCTCCCGTTCGAGGAATGGTTAAATGTCGACTTCGGGGCGTATCGGTTATTTGGGATTGCCACTGGGAGCCACGACTGACCCCCGCCACTCGACCATAGAAAAACCGATCATTCATCGTTTCCAACGGCGATGGAGGGATATCTCTCGGCTCAGCCAGCTTGCCGTTAATCACCAGATTTTCCCAGTCCAACTTACGAGGAATGCCTTCGAACCCGTTAGGGGCAACGGATGCATTCAAGGCTAGACAAGCAATATAGACTGAGCCATTGGTGTAGATCTGCAACAGGGTAGAGCGAGTGTTTGACGATGCAGCAGCGTTGAGCGGAATGAAGTTCAGGGCCCGATTTTGTTGGACCAGGGTCGGAATCATGACACGGGTCATGGGAACCCAAGGC
>JBAVRC010000666.1:0-2238 GCA_049694615.1 Thermosynechococcaceae cyanobacterium
ATCCTGATGCGGATCGACAGGCTATTTATGCCAAAATCCGGGACGAACGGGTCCGCGACCTGCTCTCCCCGAATGAAATTGTCATGGCTGCTGCGGCCCCCCTCGTCGCCCGACCCATCCAACAAGCCGATGGAAGCTGGGGCGCTGAACTCGTGGCTGGACCGCCCCAAATTGACGATCTTAAACTCAAAATTTTAGACATTTTAGATCAGGAGGGCAAAGCGCTAGTGGCCCTGAATACCCTGCTCTACGCCAGCGATGTGAATGATCAAATCTTGCAACGCAAATTAGACATTCGCGAACAACAGGCCCAACGGGTGGTCTGGCAAAGCGTGGGGACCAAAGCCCTGGCGATCGCCCTCAATCCCATCACGCTCATCGATGTTGTCAGCAGTGTCGCTATTGACATCGCCATGATTCTCACCCTCTCCAAACTCTATGGCATTCCCATGACCCAGCGAGATGCCGTGGGACTCCTCCGCAATATTGCGATCGCGACCGGCAGTGTTGGCATGGCCGAACTTCTGGCCACCGTAGGACTCAGTTCCCTCAAAGGCGTGTTTGGTGTGGCTGCACCCCTCACCGCCGGGGCGTCCTTAGTTCCCTACCTATCCGTGGCGATCGCCCAAGCCGCCGTCGCGGGGTTATCCGCCTACAGCATGGGGCAAGTCGCCCAACGGTACCTCGCCAATGGCGCATCCTGGGGACCGAATAGCCCTAAAACCGTGGTCCGGGAGATTCTGGCTTCCATCGACCAGTCCTATATCCTCCATCGCATCAAGGCCGAGTTAAGCGCTAAATTGCAACCCACGCCCTTCCGCTCCAGCGCAACGAAATAATTATTTTTTCTAGAAAGTAAAATCAGCCAAAGGTTGGTTCCATACTAAGCGGAGACCTTTTAGCTTGAGTGCATCCCATCATCGTGAACGTTGTAGACACTCCGCGCCTTTCCCTTCAAACCGCAGCGGGTATTCAAACCTTCCAACTCGTCGAGCGTGAAATCTGGACCCTCGGTCGCGACAAGTCCAACCACATCCGACTGGCTGATCGTTTTGCGTCGCGGTTTCACGCCAAACTTTGTATCTCCGAACACCGCCATTGTTATTTTTGGGATCTCAATAGCCGCAACGGCTCACTTGTGAACGGCCAACCCATTGTAGGGTCTGTCTTCCTCAAACATGGCGATCGCATTACCATTGGCGACATCGGCCTCCTGTTTCAACACAACTTTGTGACCCTGTCCGCGTTCTCCCAGGCAGAATTGACTGAACAGGTCATGATGCTCCAGGCATCAGCCGTACAAGGCAAAATTTGGCAAGATATGTTGCTATCCCACGGTATTTCCGCCTGTTGGGAAATTCGTTGGAATGACTTGAGAGATTCACTGACCCTTAAAGCCGCTACAAGCACCTTGCCCCGGTTGCTCATTTTAGATGTTCAAGCCTATAAAGACGACATCTACCGTTTTTGCGACTGGTGCCGCACGCAATACCCGACGCTAAACCTCCTGTTGATCGACAGCAGCCGGACCGAAATTCCCCTGGCCGAACAAACGTACCTGATCAAACAAGGTTGTTTGCAGTTTTTCCCTGCCTTTCAATCCCATCGCCTTTTGCAACAGCAAGCTGAAATTCTGCAACAAGCAGCTTTGGTGTTAAAGGTCTTTCCCGGACACCCATTCCGGTCTCTTGCACTCCTTTCGGCCTTAAAGAGTCTTGACCAACTCTTCAACCAAGCCAAGAACACCAGTCACGACCTGGATGGCGAACCCTTAGATCTCGATGAACTCACGTCGCTTCAATGCGGGAAACCGCGCTCGAAGAACAGTCCCTGACGTATTGGCCCACAAAACTTAAATCGCCAGCAGGGACGCACATCTGTGCGCTCCTCATCAATCCGCAGGACCTCTCTGACAAGACCGCTGTACCCTGGTCAAACGCATTTCCTTGTGCCATAGTGAGCATTATTTCTTTCTGTAGAGAAATAGGATTTGCGGGGATATTCTTATGGATGAAGCGTTCTAAGCTTCATCCATTCATTCATTCATTTGGTACCAGCGAGTATTAGTCAGGACCATCCTATGTTGTGCCCATCGTGTAACGGTCAAATTTATCCCTTCACCAAAGATTTTGTTTGTCCCCATTGTTTCCTCCAACTCAAAGTTCAAAAACTGAAGCGGTTAACGGTCTTGATGTTGTCGGACAATCGGCTAGCCGGGATATACAATGAGTCCTGCGG
>JBAVRC010000667.1:0-9253 GCA_049694615.1 Thermosynechococcaceae cyanobacterium
GATGAAGCAAAGCGTTTGAGATTGACCCATGCAGCCCATTGCTTCAACGCATTGGCAAAGTCTTCGACAGACATGCGTGCCCAGCGTTGCCAATTTGGTGCAGGCAAAGCAATCATCATGCCGCGAAATGTGGCCTGAACCTCCTCAACCACATAGAAATCGGATAAGCCGACCTCAATTTTGTCGATTACCAAATGATGATATTGGTATCACTGAAATCCCTGATATATAAGGATTTTACGATTCACAAGTATCACTTATAGCTATTGACCCAGAAGAACCCAATTGCTCACCTTGACAGGGGTACTTCGTAGGCCGTATGGCTCTCTCCTTGCGCAAAATATTTCAACAATTGCTCTGCGAATTCTGTGGGGTGAGCTGGGGTACTCCACTTTTTGACAACCACTTGGCCAACACGAGCAACTGCGACATAGGTTTTCTTATGCACGTCGATACCCACGTATATCTGTTCGCCTTCATAAGATAGAGGGGGGTGTGGTGTTTTTCATTCACTTCTCCGTTACTTGGGCTTGATAACTTCAAAGTAACTGGCGAGATGTATCTTTGATAAAACACCACACTATCCACCATAAGGACACCAAAATTGGGGACTTGTAGGTCGGATCCCCGATCCCCCAGCCTTAGACAGGTCGAGTTCAAAGATTTAAATTACAAAAATTTAGGATATTCATTCCGGTCTTAATCTTTAACTATTGCAGTACAATATCAAAACCGTTAAATCGTCTGGGAGTGAAGTATGCATCGGAATAAAATCGAAAACCTGCTTCAAAATGGCTTCCGCACCTGTAGCACCTTGCAATAGTGGAATAAACACCTCAGACTTTTTAATAGCATCAGGAAAAACTTCAGTCAAACCATCACTGAAAATCATAAGTGCATCATTGGGTTCAAATGTTAAAGAACCCGCTTGATAAACCTGCTCCGGTAATATTCCCATTGGGCTACCCCCATTTGCTAATGATTCAATTTGGCCATTAGCCCGCTTGATAAAAACCAACCCATGTCCCACATCCACATAGGAAAGCTGGCGATCCTGGCAATTGAGTTGAGCATGAAACAACGTCACAAAGCTCTCCGACTGACTCAAGTCAGGCTCCAAAAGGGAATGGGCGTACTCAATCTGGACCAATGGGGAATGCTCAACACTCAAGGCTCTCAGCGTTGCTCGCACTGTTGTCATCAGCAATGCAGCGGGCATTCCCTTTCCCATAACATCCCCTAAGGTCAGATTTAAACGATCTGTATCTAAAAGATACCAATCATAAAAATCTCCGCTCACATCCTGGGCTGGCAAACAACGTGCTGCCAATTCAAACCCAGGAAGGTGGGGAACTGTTTTTGGCAAGAGATCAGCTTGAATTCTGCCTGCCCTAGCCCGTTCAGCCTCTAATAACCGAGTTTTGAGTTGCAACTCTTTTTGCAACTGACGCATCCCCACATGGGTTTTGACCCTGGCTTGCACTTCCAGCGCTTGAAACGGTTTCGTGATATAGTCAACTCCACCAACTTTGAACCCCTTCAGTTTATCCATCACTTCATCTAGGGCGCTGATAAAAATAACTGGGATATCTTGGGTTTGCTCATTCGCCTTCAGCCGCTGACAGACTTCGTATCCATCGATATCTGGCATACTAATGTCCAGCAAAATAAGGTCTGGTAACGCAGAATTGATCGCTGCCAAAGCCATTTCACCACAGTTTGCGGAGGAGACACTATACCCTCGGGAAGAGAGCATCGTCATCAATAAACGAATATTGACCTCATTATCGTCCACCACCAAAATCTCAACTTGAGCATTCATCATGAGTATGCCTAAGGGTAGTCCGGCTCTGGCCCTCTTCTGCGATATAGCCTTAGGGTACCCAAATCGAACCAGAGATGACGGGAGCACAGAGCCCTCATCCACCGCATCAAAATATCCTGAAATATTTCGCTGAAAAATAAAAATCTAGGAAGCTCAAATTCATGATCTTTGGCTTAAGTCTATTGGGCAGTAGCTCAAAATTCAGCATCAATTTTGACGGATTCAGTGTATGTATTGGGTACTCTACCTGAAGACACAGGAGTGGAGTATGTCAAAGTCTGATCCAATTTTGGGCACATCTAGTGCAAGGTATTTGACGGGTTGGACTGGAGGCATAGCGATCACCCTTCTAACGGTTGGCCCTAGTTGGGGGTTACATCAGACTCCTAACGCAGACATCAAACGCTCAACCACCTTGACCGAACCCCCACCCACCTGGTGCTATTTACCAACGACACCCTCCATTTATCAAGAGGTGGTCGAGAAACAGACCATTAAAGGCCACCAGGGAGATGTCTGGAGTGCCATTTTTAGCCCTGATGGTCAATTGATTGCAACGGCTGGAAATGATGGCATTGCCAGACTATGGAAGTTAGATGGCACTAAACTCGTTGATTTTACAGGTCATCAGGGAAGTGTTTGGAGTGTCAACTTTAGTCCTAATAGCCAAGAAGTGCTTACAACTGGAGCAGATGGAACCGCTCGACTATGGACTTTATCAGGAGAAGAAATTTTTGAATTCCAGGGGCATCGAGGAGATGTTTGGGGTGCAAGTTTTAGCCCAGATGGTCAGGAAATTCTTACAGGGGGTGCGGACGGAACGGCAAGATTATGGAATCTATCTGGCGAACAATTATTGGAAGTTAAAAATGTTAGGGGGAGCATCTTAAGCGTCAGTTTTAGTCCAGATGGTCATCGCTTTGCGACAGCTCAAGATGACGGTATCGTCAAGTTATGGGACTTGTCTGGAAAACTGATCACACAACTTCAGTTCCACCAAGGCTGGATTAAAACTCTAAATTTTAGCCCTGATGGCCAATACATCGGGACGGCAGGTGAAGATGGCATTGGTCGTATCTGGAATTTGTCGGGTCAGCCCATTACTGAGCTCAATATGGATCAGCGATGGGTTTTAAATACAAACCACATTAGTTTTAGCCCAAATCAGCAGCAGGTGGCTACGTCGGGGACAGATGGTATGGTTTGGTTGTGGAATCTGACCGGGCAGAAATTAATCCATTTCAAGGGAAAGCAGGGCAAAATATGGAGCATCAATTTCAGTCCTGATTGTAGATATATTGTTTCGGCTGGTACGGATGGAACAGCACGTCTATGGGAAATTATATGGATAGAGCGGTGTCGATTTCAAGAGAAATTTAGCCCAAGAATTAAATGTCGGTGAGTCAAGGTTGAGGTTAGAAGTCTGCTTTTAGTTACGGCTAGCTGGTACACATAAATGAATACCTAGGCTAAAGATCTAGACACATTTGTCTACTATCCTCAATTGGCTGGGTATCCTAATTAAAGTTGAAGTGCAGTCATCCCACATAGATATAAATGCCATGAAAATCTATGGTCTTTGCGTTGTGAAAGATGAAGACGATATTATTCAGCAAAGTATAAACCATGCACTAAAATTTTGCGATTGCATCATTATTCTCGATAATGGTAGTACAGATGAAACCTGGAATATTCTGCAAGATCTGGCAAGGCAACACACCAACCAAATAATCTTATTTGGGCAGTCCACCGAGCCATTCCGCGATAGTATACGATCGCTAATTTATAATGAGTTCCACAAACAGCTATCGGAAGAAGACTGGTGGTTACGTTTAGATTCAGATGAATTCTTGGTTCAGGATCCACGTCATTTTATTCAGGCTACCCATCGAGAAAAAGCAGATTTTATTCAGGCTTGGCAAATTCAGTTTTACTATACAGATCAAGATCACAAAAACTGGTTAGCAGGGCAAGATTTGCGAGATAATTCCATTATAGAGCGACGTCGATATTATAAAATTAATTGGCGAGAGTATCGTTTCTTTCGCAATCAATCTCATCAATCATGGGATATTAATCAATCATCTCAATGGCCTAACGGACTCCAGACCGTCGCACATAAAAAAATTTATAATCGACATTATCAATATCGTGATCCTGAACAAATTCAAAAAAGGCTAAAAGGTCGATATAAAAATCCTGAGTTTAATCATGTGAATTCTCTCGATTGGCAAGCTCATATTTGCCCTGCTCATAAACTCAATTATTTTCAGTCAAATCAGCCTTGGCAGTTTAATTCACTAGATTTTTATCGTCTCAAAATTATGATGAAATTAACGGGTAAATCTCCAAAGTATTAAATAGTAATTGGGTTGGCATGAAATTGATCAGGCGATATAGGCAATATTTATGGGCGATCTTGAGTGGGTTTGCGATCACAAGTTTTGTCTCAACAGCTAGTTTTGCCTTACCCTTATCCTCTGGAGATCGCATTAGAATTGATATTCCTGAAGGAACCGAATTCAGTGGAATCTATGAAGTTGGATTAGATGGAGATATTCAAATTCCATATCTTTCTCCTTTAACCGTCGCAGGTCTAGAACCAAAACAAGTTCAGGAAAATGTATGGAACGCTCTAGTTAAAGCAGGTTTATTTCAGCCCACTTTCTTGAAAGTAAGCCTGAAGGTGCTGGATTGGGGCGAAGTCCATGTACTGGTATCCGGCGCAGTATTTTCGCCCGGACAGGTACTGATTAATACGCGCTCTCAAGGCGATAAATCTAATCCTCCGGTTCAAATTTCAGGAGATTACCCCCCACCAAGATTCTTGACAGCAGCTATTCGAACCGCTGGAGGGGTGACCCCTGACGCAGATATTAGGACCATTCGATTAATTCGTAATGGCCGAGAGAGTATTTATGATTTGTCAGGTATTTTTACAGGAGAACCCGTGCGGGATATTCCACTCATTGAAAATGATCAAATTATTGTTCCTTCCACAGGACGATATCAAAATGAATTAGTAAGACCCACTCTTATCACAACCGTCGGGGTCAAAATTTTCATGTCTAATTTAACCATACCAGCACCAAGTAATAGCGCCTCTGGAATTGGTAGTGAGTCAACCTCGTTTCCCTATGGATCCCGTTTTTCACAAGCCGTTGTCTCAGCAAACTGTGCAGGTGGAACCAAGGCAACCAATGCTCATCGACGTGCACTGCTCGTGCGTACGGATCGATTAACTGGAAAAACTTGGTATCTTGAGCGCCCCGTTGAAGAACTATTAAGAGACTCGAACGACGTTAATAACCCGTATTTGATGTCTAATGACGCATTGGTTTGCTACGACTCAACTGTGATTAATATCCGAGATGTGGCGGCATCCGTAGGAGGTGTATTATCTCCGTTTTCTCTCATTGGTAATTTATTTAAACTCCTTTTTTAATGAGCGAACTCGTCACTACCACTCAATCCCGACCAGCGAGTCAGCTTGGAAAATGGCGATGGATTCGTTATGCTTTAATTGGTTGTACGACCAATGCATTAATTTGGGGTTCAGCCATTGGCTATCTCAAAGTTACAAAGCCCACTTACACCAGCGAATGGGGTCTCATTTTACCAGGTGCGAGTACAGGGGTCAGTGTAAATTTACCCGGCGTTGGACAAGCCTCTTCATCAGCCAGTTCCGGGAGTGGAAGTGCCTCAGCAGATCCCCGCGAGAACTATGACTATCTCTTTACAAGCGAACCGGTCCTCAATGAAGCGACTCAAATCCTAAAGATTCCGAATGTGACCGTGACTCAACCCAAGGTCAAGTTGGTTGATAATACCACGTTGATGTTGTTTGAAGTGACCGGACGGACGCCAAAGGAAGCACAGGCAAAATCCTATGCGTTATTTCAAGCCATGACGAATAAAATTAACCGTCTACGCGCTGCGGAAATGAGTATGCGGGATCAGCCGACCCAAGACATTCTAAAAGCAACTCAGGCAAAGCTTTTAGCAGCCCAATCAAAAATATCGGATTTTAAGGTAAAGTCTGGTTTAAGTTTTCCTGATCAAGTCGGAAATCTTTCAGTCAATATTGAACAACTACGAAAAGCACGTGCTGATATAATCGCACAGGAAGCTCAAGCAAAGAAAAGACTAGAGCAATTGTCAAATGACTTAGGAATAACTCCACAGCAGGCTGCCGATTCTTTTATCTTAAAAGTTGATCAACTTTTCCAAACAACCCTTAAAGACTACAGTGATTCAACAGCAAATTATGAGGTATTAATTACTAAATTTGGCCCCAATCATCCTCAAATTCTAAAAGAAAAATTTAAACAAAAAGCTGCGTTAAATGCACTAATTAACCGAGGTAAAACTCTTTTGAGCAAAAAAATTAATCAAAATTATATAGATCAACTAGTTTTATCAATAAGCGGATCCGGACGAGAAAATCTATTTCAAAGTATCATTTCAGTTCAATCAGATTATCAGTCTTTTGCAGCTCAATCGAAAGCATTAAATAATCAGATTGCTCAGCTTGAAGTTCGCTTAAATACACTAGCACAACGTCAATCAATACTAGAGAATCTGAAGCGTGATGAGCAATTAGCAGAAGCGGTGTTTGTTTCAACCTTGGCAAAATTAGATCTCGGTAAAGGTGATATTTTTGCGGCTTATCCAATGATTCAAATGGCTGTAGAGCCAAGTCTTCCAGATAAACCGAGTGCCCCAAAGAAAACATTAGTGCTTGTTGGTGCAGGACTCGGTTCCGTTTTTTCAACCTTAGGGATGTCCTTACTTTGGATTCGGAAACCCTTTATAGACAAAATCAAGGATCGTGTTTCTCAGTTTTTAGCGTAGCCCATACCCTCATCCAATCTGTTGCCCCCAGAATAACTGTGAACGACACCACCCAAAGCATTCCGAGCAAACCTCCCAAACATGATATTCAGCCTGATAACTTTGCAGAGCGCATAATTTGGTGGTCCATGAAGTATACCTATGCCATTTGGTTGGTAGGCGGTTTATATGTCGTTGGCTCAATTTTGGGATGGGTGTTATTGTGGTATTTAATTAAGCAAATTCGGCTACAAAATTCCGAAACACTAGATTCTGAAAAAATCTCTATTCCATGGAGTATCTGGTTGTGGATTTTAGGCATGATTGCGATGGAAGTGGCTTTAGTGGCAGGTCACTTAGATTATGACTTAGGCACAGCAACATTAATTAAATCTTCAATTGGTTGGGCCAAAGGCTGGGCCGGATTGGCGTTGTTTCCTCTAGCTGGATGTCTGCGAATTCGACCTAAAATTATTTATCGAGGGGCTTGTATTGTGGGGTACCATACGTTACTTATTATTCCCTTTCTATTAATTACACCGTCGCTGCATCTTCCACAAGTTCTTTACGTTTCACCTTTACGTTTAATTGGTGGACCTGGCAATGAATTTTTTGATGTTCCTTTATACGAAGTGGATGGCAGCACTGGCGATCTTCGTTGGCGTCTGTTTACCCCTTGGGGACCTGCTCTAGGATTTGTTGGAAATGTATTTTTTATGCTTGCTTTGCAAGAAAAAGACAAAAAGTGGAAGATACGTGGACTGATTGGAGCGATTCTAATGTGTTTTGTTTGTAAATCACGTCTGGCACAAGTGTGTATTATCATTATTCCACTCCTCACCAATATACTTGCAGGATTAGGCCGTCCAGCAGTTCTAATTGGACTAGGAGTTGCGAGTTACTTAGGCGGTATTCTTTCTCCCATTATTCTAACTGCACTAGACAATTTTTGGGAAAGTTTTAAGTCTGCACGGGCTGGGTCAACCCGTGTAAGAATGGCCTTAAAACGAATCGCAATTTATCGCTGGGAAACTGAAGCACCGATTTGGGGGCATGGCGTGGTGGAAGAAGGACCTCACCTCGTTGAACATATGCCAATTGGGTCACATCATAGTTGGGCTGGACTTTTATTTGTAAAAGGAATAGTTGGATTTATTGCCTTAGCGGTACCAATGGGATTCAGCTTCCTTGATTTGTTAATTAAATCGGTAGATCCACGGAGGCCAACAGCCAAGGTTGCACTTAGTATAGTAATGATTCTATTTCTCTACACTTTTGGTGAAAATTTAGAAATTCTAGTTTATTTATATTGGCCAGGCTTAGTCATTTTGGGAATTGGAACGAGGGAGAAAATATGCGAGCCGGCTTAATCAATGCTTATTCAACCCATAATATTGGGGATGCTGCTATTTATTGCGCATTGGCAGAAATGGCGCAAACAGATGTCGTTTCAGCTTTTACTGATGTCTCTTCTAAAGATATACCTGATATAAAAATTTTCCCTCAATTACCTCCGTGTGATGTGTACATCAGTGTGGGCGGTGATATTTTCAATAATGCCCGTGAATACTTCGTTACTAAAGCATTTATCAAAAATCTAGGTCAACTATTAGCCCATTCTCAATCCACCTTTTTATTTGGCCAATCCATCCCACGCTCCTGTCATAGCTTGAGTTTCTTGCTGCTAACTCAAATTCTAAAGCGTTTAGGAGCTGTAGCTGTGCGAGATGCCCAAAGCTATCAACGTTTGCAACAAGCAGGAGTCCCCGTTAAACTCTCCTTTGATGCTGCATTTGCCCTACAGGTCTCAGATGCGGGTCAACAAATTGCGACTCAACACCTTGCTGAATTAGAAATTGATGCTAAAAGGGCAGCGCTAATTTCTTTAAGAACCTTTAATTCGGCGATGTATGGTCGAGGAGAACAGCAATTTATCCACCAAATGATTGAATTATGCCAAGTTCTAAAAGAACGTGGTCATCAGCCTGTTCTACTTTTGCAATCTCAAATTGCTGAAGATCCAGATTTTGATGTCGCCACTCAAATTTGTGATCAAGTGTCTGGAGTGTCTATTTTTAATCCATTTGAAGTAAAGAGCAATCTGCCTAATTGGCAGATTGTTATGGGAGCTTTAGCCATCTGCCATCTCATTGTTGGCGTTCGTTATCATACTTCAGTTCTAGCCTTGGCTTGTGGTCGTATTCCGTTTAATCTGTATTACTCCAATAAGGGACAGGATCTATGCGATCGCCTCGGTATTCCTGGTTGCTCAATCACAAATTTTTGTCCTCATTTATACATGAAAGAAATTGAAAAAACAGGTGATTTATATTTCGATCATAACACCTTGAGAGAGATTGTAAAGAAGGACTTTAAAGACTGTTTTCTAAAAGCATCTTATACTTAATTATTTCGACAATAATTTACCAATTATTGTAATAAAATGAACGCTTTTTTGAACTCGATTTCCAAAATTAAGCAAGATCGATTTATTCGTAATATTGGTTGGCTCGGTTCATCGGAACTGGTCATCCGTGTCTCACGATTATTAACCACCGTTATTCTGGCTCGCTTGCTGAATCCAGAGGATTATGG
>JBAVRC010000668.1:0-6967 GCA_049694615.1 Thermosynechococcaceae cyanobacterium
CGCTATAGCCGTGCCCGTACGTTCCTCGCCGATTTTAGTCAAGCGTTTAGCGATGCAGATTGCGTCATTGCTACCGATATTTACAGTGCCGGCGAAGCCAAACCTGCTGACCTCGACGGAGCCGATGTTACTGCTGCGATCGCCGAACACCATCACACGGTCACCTATCAAGCCACGTTGGACGATGTCGCAACCTATCTCAAAAACAACCTCCAATCCGGCGATTTAGTCGTGTTTTTGGGCGCAGGCGATCTCAATAAAATTATTCCAGACGTTTTAGGCCATTTTGACGATCAATCCGCTCCAGATCGGCAGGCAGAGGTAGTCCTGCGATGACCTTAACCCAACCGTCCTGCTTAAAATTGCCCAGCGATTGTCCCATTGAGCAGAATGTTAGCCTAGCCGAGTTTGTCACCTATCGCGTTGGTGGTCCGGCAGAGTGGTTCATTGCGCCCCATTCCCTCGCACAACTCCAAGACAGTGCAACCTGGGCGGTGGCAGAAGGCTTACCCATTACTGTTCTTGGGGCTGGTTCTAATTTGTTGATTAGCGATCGTGGTCTTCCCGGTCTGGTCATCTCGACCCGCTACTTGCGGGATCAAACCTTTAACCCGGACTCGGGACAGGTCATTGTTGCAGCGGGAAAGCCCCTTCCTCGACTGTGTTGGCAACTGGCGAAACAGGGTTGGTCAGGGTTGGAATGGGCTGTTGGCATTCCCGGAACCGTCGGTGGAGCCATTGTCATGAATGCAGGTGCTCACGGGGGCGAAATTGCAGATTGCTTGGTCGAAGCACTCGTTCTGCAACCGAATGGTACCCTACAAACGTTATCCAAAGCCGAACTGAACTATGGCTATCGGTCATCCAGCCTTCAGGGACAGCCCCAGATCGTTTTGCAGGCAACTTTTGCCCTCCAGCCCGGACAGTCCCCTGAAGGCGTTCAGCAGCAAACCGAAGCCCATCTCAATCATCGCCTGACCACACAACCTTACGAAATGCCCAGTTGCGGCAGCGTATTCCGTAATCCGAAACCGCAGAAAGCGGGCCAGCTCATTGAGCAATCTGGCTTAAAAGGGTTTCGCATTGGGGGGGCACAGGTCTCCGAAAAGCACGCCAACTTTATTGTTAACTGTGGGGATGCAACTGCTGCGGACATTTATGCGCTCATGTTCCATGTGCAACGGTGCGTGGAAGACCAGTGGGGCTTAAAACTGCATCCCGAAGTCAAAATATTGGGCCAATTCGATACGGTTACTACGCAACCGTCCTCGGTATCATAGAAACAGTGTGCATACAGCATCCCTGCAATTGGGCACCATTGTTTTAGTTCACCTCAGCAAAAGAGCAAACTATGTCACAAGGACAAGGATTCGGATTTGGCCTCGGCAAAATGAAAGAACTGGCCGATGCTATCAAGAAAGCTCAACAAGTCCAAGAAGGGGCCAAGCAACTTCAAGAAGACCTTGAGCAAATGGAAATTGAAGGCGAAGCCAGCGGTGGACTGGTCAAGGTCGTTTTGACCGGCAACCAGGAGCCACTTCGGGTCGAGATTTCCGAGCAAGCTTATGCCGAAGGGCGTGAGATGCTCGCTGATCTGGTCACTGTCGCCATGAAGGACGCTTACGTGAAATCCACAGATACCATGCGCAATCGCATGGAAGACCTGACAGCAGGTCTAAACTTACCCGGCATCACCAGTTAGCGACGAATTAAAACGAAATCATTGCTCAGTACAAGTTTGCGTTGCGATTGTCCCCATTGGGCTAGAACGCCTTGATGGGCAATGTTTCCCTAATTTATTTGACACGCGTACCTGAAGATCGATATAGTTATGATTTGGTAGAAAGAACAGTACGTCCAAACGCAAGCCAACCCATGCCCACTATTCAGCAACTCATCCGTAGCGAACGCCAAAAAGCCAACAAGAAAACCAAATCGCCAGCTCTAAAGAGTTGCCCACAGCGTCGTGGCGTTTGTACCCGTGTCTATACAACAACGCCTAAGAAACCCAACTCGGCGCTCCGCAAAGTCGCGCGGGTCCGCCTGACGTCAGGTTTTGAGGTTACGGCATACATCCCCGGTATCGGGCATAATCTACAAGAACATTCTGTGGTAATGATTCGTGGCGGTCGGGTCAAGGATTTGCCTGGGGTTCGCTACCATATTATCCGTGGCACGTTGGATACATCTGGGGTAAAAGACCGTCGCCAAGGTCGATCAAAATATGGAGCCAAACGTCCTAAGGCCAAATAATTGTTTTGCTCGGCTATAGGCCACCTATAAATATCAGCTTTGAGCAACAATTGGGTTGCGAGCGCTTTTGCCCTCATACAGTTTTGAAGCCTCACCCAAGTGGCAGCGCGTGACTTCTGTGGGTCGGTTCCCAGAAGTATGGAGCTAGTCTGCATCGGCATCGTTTTCTAAAGCAGTTGTTGTCATTCTCAGAATAAAGGTCATCCATGTCTCGTCGTAATCGTGCCCAAAAGCGCCCGGTCCCTCCTGATCCGGTTTACAATAGCCGCCTAATCAATATGGCCATTCGCCGCATTATGTATAGCGGCAAGAAGTCAGTGGCCTCTGGCATTCTGTACGATTCTTTGAAGGTCATTGAAGAGCGAACAGGCCAAGATCCCCTTGAAGTATTTGAAAATGCGGTCCGTAAAGCGACTCCGCTGGTTGAGGTGAAGGCTCGTCGAGTCGGTGGGGCAACCTATCAGGTGCCCATGGAAGTGCGCACGGATCGGGGTGTGGCATTGGCCCTGCGGTGGATTATTCATTTTTCGCGTCAACGTGCCGGACGATCCATGGTCGCTAAATTGGCCAACGAGTTAATGGATGCTGCCAATGAAACCGGCGGAGCCATTCGCAAACGGGAAGAAACCCATCGGATGGCGGAAGCCAACAAGGCGTTTGCGCACTATCGGTACTAAGTCACCGCGATAGTTCTGGACCGTATAGAATTGTCAATGGACCCTTGTTTCGATGTGTGGGTTATTTTGCCAGGACCAAGGAGGTAGTTGTGCCACGTTCCGTCCCGCTTGAAAAAGTTCGCAATATAGGAATTGCGGCCCATATTGATGCGGGTAAGACCACGACAACTGAGCGTATTCTGTATTATTCCGGTGTGGTTCACAAGATCGGCGAGGTTCATGATGGCAATACGGTAACCGATTGGATGGAACAGGAACGGGAACGCGGCATTACCATCACGGCTGCGGCCATTACCACCCATTGGAAAGATCATCAAATCAATATTATCGACACGCCGGGACACGTAGACTTCACGATTGAAGTTGAGCGCTCCATGCGCGTTCTGGATGGCGTGATTGCGGTTTTCTGTTCTGTGGGCGGTGTGCAGCCGCAGTCGGAGACGGTTTGGCGGCAGGCGGATCGGTATAAGGTACCCCGCATTGTGTTTGTCAACAAAATGGATCGCACGGGTGCCGATTTTTTCAAGGTGTACAGCCAGATTCGCGATCGCATGCGGGCCAATGCCGTTCCCATCCAGATTCCCATTGGCCAAGAAAGCGATCTGCGGGGCATTGTCGATCTCGTCAAAATGCGTGCCATCGTTTATAACGACGACTTAGGCACCGATAGCGAGGAAACGGATATTCCGGACGATGTGAAGGCAAAAGCAGAAGAATTCCGCGTAAAGTTAATCGAAGCGGTGTCTGATGTCGATGATGCCTTGATGGAAAAATACCTGGAAGAAACCGAGCTCAGCGAAACCGAGATTCGGGCTGCACTCAGAAAAGGCACCCTCGAAGGCACGTTGGTTCCCATGCTCTGCGGGTCGGCATTCAAGAACAAAGGCGTCCAGTTATTATTGGATGCGGTGATCGATTACTTGCCTGCACCCATTGATGTCCCAGCTATTCGTGGCCTGCAAGCTGACGGGACGGAAGTCGAGCGTCACGCTGATGACACTGAACCGATGTCGGCCCTCGCCTTTAAGATCATGGCTGATCCCTACGGACGTTTAACCTTCGTTCGGGTTTATTCCGGTGTGCTCAAGAAAGGCAGCTATGTCCTCAACTCGTCCAAGGATAAAAAGGAGCGCATTTCGCGGCTGATCGTCCTAAAGGCGGATGATCGCATTGAAGTGGACGAGCTTCGTGCGGGTGATCTGGGGGCAGCACTGGGTCTCAAGGACACCTTCACGGGCGACACGCTCTGCGACGACCATGCCCCTGTTATTTTGGAATCGCTCTTCATCCCTGAACCGGTGATTTCAGTGGCCGTTGAGCCAAAGACCAAGCAGGACATGGAAAAGTTGTCCAAAGCCCTACAATCTCTGTCTGAGGAAGATCCGACTTTTCGCGTTAGCGTGGATTCGGAAACGAATCAGACGGTTATTGCCGGGATGGGCGAACTGCATCTTGAAATTCTGGTGGATCGGATGTTGCGCGAGTTTAAGGTGGAAGCGAACGTGGGTGCACCCCAAGTTGCTTACCGCGAAACCATTCGCAAATCTGTGAAAGCAGAGGGTAAGTTTATCCGTCAAAGCGGCGGTAAAGGACAATATGGACACGTTGTCATTGAGTTAGAACCGGGTGAGCCTGGAACTGGCTTTGAGTTCGTGTCTAAGATTGTCGGCGGAACTGTCCCCAGAGAATTCATCGGTCCTGCCGAACAGGGCATGAAAGAGGCCTGCGAGTCCGGGATTTTAGCCGGTTATCCACTCATCGACGTCAAGGCCACCATGGTGGACGGATCGTTCCATGATGTGGACTCGTCCGAGATGGCCTTTAAGATTGCTGGTTCTATGGCCATTAAAGACGGGGTCATGAAGGCGTCTCCGGTCTTGCTGGAGCCGATGATGAAAGTTGAGGTCGAAGTACCCGAAGACTTTCTCGGTGGCGTCATGGGCGACCTCATCTCTCGACGCGGCCACATTGAAGGCCAGACTGTCGAACAAGGGCTCGCTAAGGTGACCTCCAAAGTCCCCTTAGCAACCATGTTTGGATATGCTACCGATATACGGTCCATGACTCAAGGTCGGGGCATATTCTCAATGGAATTCAGTCGCTACGAGGAAGTTCCTCGGAGTGTGGCTGAGGCCATCATCGCGAAAAACAAAGGGAACGCATAATCATCGAAGAGGAATAGTTGATTCATGGCACGCGCTAAATTTGAACGGACAAAACCCCACGTTAATATCGGCACCATTGGTCACGTTGACCACGGGAAAACAACCCTGACCGCAGCCATCACCATGTCTTTGGCGGCCATTGGTCAAGCTCAGGCCCGCAAATATGATGAAATCGACGCAGCACCTGAAGAGAAAGCGCGCGGAATTACCATCAATACGGCCCACGTTGAGTACGAGACCGGGAATCGCCACTATGCACACGTAGACTGTCCTGGGCACGCCGACTATGTGAAGAACATGATCACGGGTGCCGCTCAAATGGATGGCGCAATTTTAGTGGTGTCTGCGGCTGACGGTCCCATGCCCCAAACCCGGGAGCATATCCTGCTGGCCAAACAGGTGGGCGTGCCGAGCTTGGTGGTGTTTCTCAACAAAGAAGATCAAGTAGACGACGCAGAGTTGTTGGAACTCGTCGAGTTGGAAGTCCGTGAGTTGCTCAGCAGCTATGACTTCCCCGGCGACGATATTCCCATTGTGGCCGGATCTGCGCTGAAAGCCGTGGAAGCTTTGACGGCTAATCCGAAGGTTAAACTGGGCGACGATGAGTGGGTCGATAAGATTTACAAGCTCATGGAAGAAGTGGATGCTTATGTGCCCACCCCTGAGCGCGATATCGACAAGCCTTTCTTGATGGCCGTTGAAGATGTGTTCTCGATTACGGGTCGGGGCACTGTGGCCACAGGTCGGATTGAGCGCGGAAAAGTGAAGGTTCAAGATGAAATCGAAATTGTGGGGATTAAAAATACCCGCAAGAGCACGGTGACCGGGATTGAAATGTTTAAGAAGTCCTTGGATGAAGGGATGGCCGGAGATAACGCCGGGATCCTTTTACGGGGGATTCAAAAAACGGACATTGAACGGGGCATGGTGCTGGCCAAGCCGGGGTCCATCACCCCTCACACGGAGTTTGAATCGGAAGTTTACGTGCTCAAAAAAGAAGAAGGGGGTCGTCATACCCCGTTCTTTCCGGGATATCGTCCCCAGTTCTATGTGCGAACCACGGATGTGACCGGAACCATCAGCGCCTTTACGGCAGATGACGGGACCGAAGCAGAAATGATCATGCCGGGCGATCGCATTAAGATGACGGTTCAACTCATCAACCCCATTGCCATTGAGCAAGGGATGCGCTTTGCCATCCGCGAAGGCGGACGGACCATCGGTGCAGGTGTCGTATCCAAAATCCTTAAGTAAGCGTTTGGAATGGATCCCTTCATTGTTGAGCGTTGTTGAATTTAACACCTCGCAGAACGCTGCAATGTCGTGCATAACGGTCATTGCAGCGTTCTAGACTGAACCTTGAAAATTAACGGAAGAGATTGGGTGATATGGCTACTTTGCAACAGCAAAAGATTCGAATTCGGCTGAAAGCCTTTGACCATCGGTTATTGGATGCATCCTGCGAAAAAATTGTCGATACTGCCAAACGGACCAACGCTTCTCCAGTCGGTCCTATTCCGTTGCCGACCCGTCGCCGGATTTATTGCGTGCTCCGGTCTCCCCACGTTGATAAAGATTCCCGTGAGCACTTTGAGACCCGAACCCATCGCCGGATTATCGATATTTACCAACCCTCACCCAAAACCATTGACGCGTTGATGAAGTTGGATTTACCGTCCGGGGTCGATATTGAAGTGAAGCTCTAACACGGGCTTGGTTGTGGCCCTTGTGGACGAATCCGCTGGCATACTCGGTAACTTGGCAAGGGTCAGGCTACCGAGTTCTTGGGTTTGAGAGGAATGACGATATGGGACTGTGCCAGGATTGCCCCCTGCATTCGCTGCGACTTCAAAAGATGGGCTAGAGTAGGGA
>JBAVRC010000669.1:0-4109 GCA_049694615.1 Thermosynechococcaceae cyanobacterium
CTTCAACATACCAGCTCGGAGACAATTCGAAGGTGCCGTTGATTTCAGCAACGCCAGCCAACAGATAGTCATCCATCGGACCTGTGCCGCCTGCAACTAAGCAGTAGGTGATCATGCGCAGGTAGTATCCGATGTCCCGAGCACACTTGGCTTTGCCCGTGGGGGTCGAAGCATAGTTGTTCCCTGACATTTGGGTGGTGTAGGGGAATTTTTGGTAAACTGCATTCGCAGCGCCTTCAGCCAAGCTACCGGCTTTAGCCGATAACGCTTTAGCAGCTTGTAGGCCAGAGGGGGCTTGACGCAGACGACCAAAGGCCACTTGCAGTTCGCTGGTGCCGAGGAAACGGCCTTGGGAATCAGCAGCGGCGACGGCTTCGGTTAATGGAGTTTTCATTGGAAACGGATCTCCCTAAATATTGACAACGTTTGCTTAATGAATAAATCGGACGATTCATGACGACTGAGTAGTCTAAGGTCTCGCCTTAGCCCACAGCAGCAGCAGCGCGGTCGAAGTAACCAGCCACTTCAGACATGATGGCGCTGCAATCGCCTTGCGTGATGCCCGCTTTGTCATTGGCAATCGCGATCGCCGCATCTTTCATCTTGCTGACGCCAGCTGCCACGGAAGCACCGGGAACGCCCAAAGCGAGATAGGTTTCGCGTAGACCGTTGAGGCAACGATCATCGAGAACGCTAGCATCGCCCGTGAAAATAGCGTAGGTCACATAGCGGAGAACGATTTCCATGTCGCGGAGGCAAGCAGCCATACGACGGTTGGTGTACGCATTGCCACCAGGAGCGATGAGTTGGGGTTGTTCAGCGAACAATGCACGAGCCGCGCTCGCCACGATGGAAGAAGCACTTCCGGTGATGCGGTTAACGGTGTCGATGCGCTTTAAGCCACCGCCGACCATTGCAGAGAGAGCATCGATTTGAGCATCGCTGACATATTCGCCGCGAGCATCGGCCTGGGCAACAACCTTGGCAAATGCGTCTAGCATAACTTGAGTCTCCTATTTGCTTTGGTAAATCAAAACCATTTGGGACATGCCAATCAACAACGGTCCAAGGTCCGACGGCAAAACCAATTTCGCTTCTGTTAACAAATATTAAATTTCGCAACAAAAGAAATTGATTTTATATTTTGTGTTAAAGAGCCTACACCCCATCAGGGGTAAAGGTTTCAGTCGGATGAGAGACGTTGTTATTTGCTGTCCTGAATCAATTTATACAATGCCTTTGGACACCATGTTGCGTTTGTGCGTCAAATTCTGTCATTTTTTAACAAAACGCAATATTTGGACCTGGAATGCCTTTAATGCGTTGGGTTGGGCAGGTGTTGTTCGAGGTCGAACAAAAAGCTGTGAATATAGGTTTCGGTCCATTCTTCGCCATAGAGTCGCTTGAACATGCCGCGAGCAGGGTCTTTTTCGGCGCGGTAGCGCACGTAGCGCAATTGAGCATCGCGGATCTCAGCGAGGAGATCGCCATTCGTCACAGGTTCGGCTTGGGCCACATATTGCAAGTACACCTTCAGATAATCTTGAAAGGCATTGAACACATGGGTTTGCAGGACTTCCAGTTCCGTGGGTCGGGTCCAGAGAAAGGCGGGAGAGAAGAAAGCTTGAGCGTCTTCAGGGAAATCGCCACCCCAGGGAAGATGCTGCCGATATTGTTCAAAAATGGGCCGTAAGGGCGTTGTATATTTGGCCTGGTAGTCTGGGTCGTCGCGAAACAAGGGTTGCATGTCTAGGGCGATGAGATGACCACCGGGCAGGGTGACCAAATCAGCCCCAAAGAAGGGGAGGTCGTAGTTCAGGTGGGGGAAAATGACAAAGTTTAAGACTTGCAGCGAGTTGCCGCCTTGGACATGGGCGGCTCGGATTTGTCGCAGTTTAGCCGATTGAAAGGCATGGCTGGTGGTGACGACCGTTTCTTGGCGGCTTCCTTTGCCCGTGACCGTCGAGTTAGTCTCGAATCCGACGGGAATGGGGTAGGGCTGTAGCTCCAGCGATCGCCGTAGTAGATCGATGCCAGTGTCGAGAAAGGGTTGATAAAGGGTCATGGTTTGGCTGTGCTGACGGCCAAGGGAAGCGCATCTTCAAAGAGGAACTCATAAAGAAACCGCTCGGCCCAGGCATGGCCAAAGTAGCTACTGAACAGTCCCGATGCCGGGTCGCGGTCGGCGCTGTATTGATCGTAGTCTTTTTGCGCTTTCACGATCTCATGGATATGTTGCGGGTTCGTGAAAGGTTGGGCGTTGTCGAGCAGGGACCAGTAAAGGTTAAGGTAGTCTTTGAAGGCTGCAAAAACACGGTTAGAAACGGTTTCAGCATCAGTTTTTGCAAAAAGTAAATACTTAGAAAAATATTGGTTAGCGTCGTAGAATTTCATCTCTAGATTTTGAGCGAGATCGGGATAGCGATCATGCAGGGTTTTGAGGGGCGCGATGTATTTATCTTGATACGCTGCATCTTGATAGAGGGGTTGAAAATCCATCACGATCAGGTTTTTGACTTTGCCGAAAGAGAGAAAGTCAATGCCTAGCAGGGGCAGTTCGTACTGATGATTAGGATAAATAACGCAGTTAAAAATTTGGGCGCTTTCGCCTGCATCAATGTAGGTATAGCGAATTTTGCGCAGTTGAGGACACTGATAGCACCAACTTTGGATGGTGGCGGGGCTACGACCGCGATCACTGGTGTTGCGGTCTAGTCCCGGCGGAATTAAACGCGCTTGTAAGTCGAACCGGGCAAACAGGTCTTGTTCTAAATAGTCAAGGAAAGGCCGATACATAGATCGCTCACCACGCTAGCCTAAGGGTCTAATCAAGATAAGCAATCGGTTTATGGTGTGTCTCGTTTGTTTTAGAGAAGTTGACAAACCGTAACATGCTTGGATCTTGGGGATTATGGCGTTAGGGAAGGCGTTACGCTGTGCCGTTGCGCCATTTTTTTTAAACTACCCAGATCTGGGCAGCGTCGTTCCGAGCAGTAGGCCATGAGGTTAACACCGTTGAGGGTGCGGACGGTGCTGACGCGGACGCGAAAGTGTTCCGTAATAAACCAGCAGCGTTCTTGGCCTTGGTTGTTGTCGTATTCCGTATCGATGGTGAGGATGCCATCTTGGCCAAACCAGTAGCGGCTGACAACGGGGATTTTTTCGACGTAGCCTTTGTCGCGCAGGAGTTTACCGGTGCGGCCTGTGTCGTCATCGGGCACATCAATGAGGACGGCGGCGTAGTCGGCATTGGGGGGGTCAGTGTCGAGGTTATGTTGCCACAGAAAGCTTGCACCCCCGGTGGCATGGGCTGGGTCTATGCCTTGTTGTTGGCAGGCGGTTTGCACTCGCGGATCGTTTTTGTCAATGATTTGGACAATGAGGTTGGAGTCGCCGGATTCGTCGGCAACAATATCGAAATGATGAACGGTGCGTTGGGTGAACCAGGTCCCAACACTTTTGCAAAAGAATGCTTGCATTGTCATGGGGGCTTGAAAGGGCATTCGGTTGGCTCCTGGATGATGGATGCTGGTTCAGTCGAATCAGAAGAATAGGTCAGAACCCTTGGTAAACAGGGATTGTAGTCATTTTACAGCTAAATCATTACAAGCTTTGCCCCATAAGGTTTACTCAAGTTTGCCCCTGTGCTGAACCAGTGCCGCACCTTGGCTTAACTGCGATCGCGGAACCAGCCTCTGATTTTTCGCGTCCAGTCCGAGAGATTTTCTGCAAGGTTACAGGGGCCGCAATATTGGGCCTGAACCCTTCGGGAACTTTCACAACTAACCATTGTCTTAAATTTCAAGCAACGCAACAACCGATTCCGAAAAGTTTTGCATATCGGATCTGTTTTTATTTAGTTATTTTGCTACTCATCTTGAGCTTAGTTGTACTCGCTTTTAGACTAAAAGCGTATATTTTTGATGACTAAGCTAGGGTCGAGCTGCCTAAATTTTGTTGCGAACTTCTTGATTCACGTTCTAAAGGAAATACCCATGAAATCTGTCAAAGCCTGTTTGGCTGCTATTGCATTAATGGCTTCATCGATCGCCCCTGCTTTTGCAGTCGATAAAGTCGAAATTTTAGGTGCTAACTATGGCGGCAGTGGC
>JBAVRC010000670.1:0-15513 GCA_049694615.1 Thermosynechococcaceae cyanobacterium
GATGGAGAATAGTACTCCCCAAGCCTTCGACCGCCCAGCAGCGATCGCCTATCTCAAACAAGCAGCGGTTTTGGCCAGTCTACCGAACGATGCGGATCGCGATGCGGTGGTACAACATTTCGATCAACCGGTGGTGGTGGCGATTTCAATTGGCGATGGCAGAGGGGTGGGGGTGGCCTGGGGCTGCGATTTAAGTTACGACTACGTCAAAATTAATGCCGAATATACAACATGACGACCTTTGCCCAAGGCACCAACCCATGGACAAGCTGGGTTGACTGCCAAATCGCTGCTCTTACGCCATTGGACCAGGTATGATCGGGTATATTTCATCATCGACTTCTATTTTTCGTTCCTGAGAGGGAATAATAAATAGATTCCGTAATTTTAGCTGCCGGGGGGCATTCCGCCATGAGCTTTTTCCACGATGGGCAACGCTGGGAAGTCGTCGATCTCACTTGGGATGGTTGGGTTGCGGTTCTGCTGGATGAGGATTGCCCCACCCACTACCGTGCCTTTTTCCCGTTCCTCGATCTGCCGACGCTATCGGTTGAGCCTCGATCCGCCAAACAACTCAATGCCAATCGCTGGCTTTCTTTGAACGACTCTTATGACCCTCAAGCTTCGTAACGAAATCGTCATACGCTATCGCGATCGCATCCAAAAGGGCGATCGCCTACGGTTGTCCAAGGATGACTTGAGCGGGTTAACCGCTGGGTTCATTGAACGATTGCAGAGTGCCAAAAACGAGACGGAGATTCGGACCCTTTGCGAAGCTGAAATTAAACTCTTGGAGGAGGGGTATCCACAACCATCCGTTGCCAAATATCTGACCGTTTATCGCAAGGCCATTGTGGTGGCCATCGATGACGGAACGCTCCCCTTGACCCCACGCAACAGTCATCGGTTCGTGCATCAGCAACGGGTGACAGGGATGCGGGAGGAACGCTCGGAGCATTGGGCGTTGACCTACCTCAAGTATTCGCCAGAGGTCTATGAATCCATCGATCAGCGATCGCAACGGGTGAATCGAGACAAGCAACTCAATCTTCGGCTTGTTCCAGTGGATCGGTATCTGGACCTCTTACGCAGTTTTTTGGACAAAAAGGGTCAGTTTGAAGCCCGTTGGCTAGCCGTCGCGATCGCCGGACTGACGGGACGACGCTTTGCCGAGGTGATGACGAAGGGAACCTTTGCTTTGACCGAACATCCCCATTTGCTCCGGTTTGAAGGGCAGCTAAAGAGTCGAGCAGGGCGGAGCGAGGGCTACGACATTGTGACGCTCTTTCCAGCAGCAGAGGTGTTGACGACCATTGAGCGATTACGACGGTTGCCGGAGGTGAAGGCGATCGCCAAGCTCAAGGGGGCGGCACTTTCGACTGCGCTGAATGGGTTTAATCAGAAGCTCAATGCCATGTGCGGAAAGGTGCTGATGCAGGTCGTACCGCCGCTCGAAGGCAAGAAGACGGTCTCCGTTCATAATCTCAGAAGTCTTTATGGGGCGATCGCCGTTCATTTCTTTTGTCCAGAACTCCAACATGAGTATGCTTTTGTGCAGCATTTTCTGGGCCATGTAATGGATTCTCCGGCAACGGGGCACTATTTTCGGTTTGCTCTGTGCAATGACCAGGGCCAGTTGATCCGGGACAAGGGCATCCAGTTGGATCAGGTTGCGCCGCTTCCCTTACAGGCAAAGGTCCAGCCGTCCCAAATTGAGGCGGATACTGAACCCACAATGATGGCTTCCGAGGAGCAAGGTTTGCGCAACGAATGGCTTGAAGCCTTAGATCAACGGGTCGCGACCTTGCGGACTGAGTTTGAAGCGGAACTGCAAGCGGTTCGGCAGGAGAACAATGTGGGCTGGTTTGTCCGCCGGGTGGAAGGCTTAGAACGGGAGAATTTACAACTGCGATTGGAACGCGATCGCGCCATCGCCCAGGCAGAACAGGGGTTGGATCGCGATGAGTTGGCACGGCTTCGGGCCGAAAACGAGGCGATCGCCCAGGAGTTACTGTTAGCGAAGGAAAAGCTGGATGCGTTCCGGCAACTGTTGAATGGTCATGACAGCAAGGAGCCGGAGGAGGTGCAACAGACCGCGTTACTGGATAGAGTTGCGTTACCGCCCCAAAGCGAGGGGGCGATCGCGCAGCCGAGCGAAACGGAGAATGTTGCACGAGGTCCCAAGGCGGGTAAAGCGTTCAAGCGAGCTGAGGCTATTTTTCTAGCCATTAAAGACTGGAATCGACTCTATCCGTCGGAGTCTTTTGCCGTGAATGCAGGACTTATGGAAACGGTTTTTCGCATTCATCGCCAAGCCGCAAAAGATTTCTTCGACGCGTATCAGAATGAAATCTGGGAATACAATCAAGAATTGGGGGTGGAGTCGCCTCGTTGGCATAATCGTGGGAAGGATACGGCAAAACTAAAGACTTTTGTAGAGGAAAAGTTAAAAGTCTAGAAACCCGTTTTTGATAACGCATCGCTCCTTCTAAAATAGCGCCAGCGGTTTTATGAACCCTTACCTTTGTTCTATTGATTGGTAAGACCAACCGGATGACCAACCCAATAGGGAACAATGAAAATAGCTCCCTAACACAAGAGTGACCTAACACCGCCATGCTCGAACTTGATACCCCAACTGCGGACCGAGAAGACCTTCTTGCTGACTCGGACGATGTTTCCTTCTCATTGGCCAAAGTGCAAGGACGCCAACGCCGCATTGAAGCCTCTATTGGTTTACCGTTTACCGTCGAACAGGTCTGGACCGTTTTAACAGACTACGAAACCCTGTCGGAGTTTATTCCCAATCTGGCGGCAAGCTGCCGCCTGCCCCACCCAGAGGGCGGCATCCGCATTGAACAAATTGGCGTCCAAAACCTGAAAGTGATGACCTTTAAGGCCAGAGTGGTGCTCGACATGATCGAAGACTTCCCGTCAGCCATCCGTTTTAACATGGTCGAAGGCGACTTCAAAGCCTTTTCGGGTGCTTGGCTACTGGAACCCATCTCCAGCCCTCAAGGCGATGGAACAAAACTTTCCTATGTGTTAGAGGTTTGGCCCAAAGCAACCATTCCGGTCATTGCCATTGAACAACGTCTGAAAAAAGATTTGCCCCAAAACCTGCGCGCCATTCGCGATCGCCTGTCTCAATCGCTGCATTTGTGTCCTTGAGCTTCCAGAAGGTATTGAGTATGACCACCACCACTCAAAAATTCACCTTTGCAGAATACCTGACCTATGACGATGGCACCGACACCCGCTATGAACTGGTCGATGGGGCGCTTGTTCCCATGGGCCTAGGCACTGGAAAACATGGCGCAATCATTCAGTTCATCGTGCGTCAATTCGAAGCTGAAATTACCCACGCGGGCCAACCCTGGGTATCTCTCCCCGCCCTTGTTGGCGTGCGATCGCCCCGTGGACGCAGTTGGGATACCTCCCGTATCCCTGATGTCACGGTCCTGCCTCTGGCCCAATGGGATGCCATGGCAGACCGAGAAGCCATCATTAACTTCAACGAATCGCCCCCCTTATTAGTGGTTGAAGTGGTGAGTCCTTCTACTAAAACGGACGACTACCGCTCAAAACGCTCCGAATATGGACTGCTCGAAATCGCTGAGTATTGGATCGTCGATCCAATCGCCCAGAAAGTCACCCTTTGCATCCTGGATCGCGCGTTTTACGACGCCACAGAATTCCAAGGCGATGACCGCATCGTGTCTCCTACCTTTCCAGACCTCACCCTAACGGCGGCTCAAGTCTTAGCAGGCCGACTGTAAACCGCAAGCCCCCATCGGTCGATGGCCCAACCGAAGCTGAGCCATCGACCGATGGGATCCCTTACACCATCGAGAGGGTGCGGCGTTTGGTGGCCAATTGATAGGACTCGATGATATCGCCTTCCTTCCACTCGTTGAAGTTATCGACCCCAACGCCGCATTCGTAGCCGAAGTTGACTTCCTTGGCATCATCCTTCATCCGCTTCAGCGAATCCAGAATGCCCTCAAAGACCACTTCGTTACCGCGTCGGACCCGCACCCGACAGTTGCGCACCAGTTTACCGGACTGCACATAACACCCAGCCACAGCCCCGCGACCCACCGAGAAGACCGCTCGGACTTCGGTCTGTCCTAACGCTTCTTCCACCAGTTCAGGATCTAATAACCCTTCCATTGCGCCTTGGATATCTTCCAGGAGCTTATAGATGATGTTGTATTCGCGGATATCCACACTGGCCTCATCGGCGGCTTGACGCGCCCCGCTGGCCAGACTGGTATTGAACCCGATAATCACGGCGTTACTGGCTGAGGCCAAATCTACATCGGTTTCGGTGACCTCACCCGGCGCTGAGAGCAAGACTCGGACCTGAACTTCATTTTGGGGCAACTGAGCCAAGGCAGCCAGAATGGCTTCTAGCGACCCTTGCACATCGGCCTTCAAAATGATGTTCAACTCTTTCAGCTCGCCCTCGCGCACCTGATCCGATAAGGATCCCAAGGAGATTCGGCGCGACGACATGGCCTGCTGTAAGCGGGTTTGGCGCTGTTGATCGGCCCGGGCTGAAGCCACAGCCCGCGCTTCTTTCTCATCGCTCAACACTTCAAACTCATCCCCAGCAGCAGGGACATCGCTCAGGCCCAACACCTCCACGGCAAAGGACGGAGAGGCGACGGTCACCCGTTGGCTGCGATCGTCAATCATGGCACGGACCTTCCCGAAGGCTGATCCCACCACCATCACATCGCCCACCCGTAGGGTACCGTTTTGCACCAGTAGCGTTGCCACCGGCCCTCTGGATTTGTCGAGGTTGGCTTCAATAACAGTTCCCTTGGCCTGACGATCTGGGTTGGCATGGAGATCTTCGACCTCTGCGACCAACAGAATCATTTCCAGCAAGGTGTCCAGATTTTCGCCTTTGAGGGCGCTGACCGGAACCATAATGGTGTCGCCACCCCACTCTTCTGAGACCAGGTTGTATTCGGTTAGTTCTTGTTTCACCCGATCGGGTTGGGCGGATTCCTTGTCCATCTTGTTGATGGCCACGATAATCGGCACCTTGGCGGCCTGGGCATGGCTAATCGCCTCAATGGTTTGAGGCCGAACCCCGTCATCGGCAGCCACGACCAAAATGGCAATGTCCGTCACCCGTGCGCCCCTAGCCCGCATGGCGGTAAAGGCTTCGTGACCGGGGGTATCCAGGAACACCACTTGCTGCATTTCGCCGTTGTGTTCGAGATCGACGTGGTAGGCTCCAATGTGCTGGGTAATCCCGCCCGCTTCCCCTTGGGCCACCTTGGTTTTCCGAATCGAATCCAACAAGGTGGTTTTGCCGTGATCGACGTGACCCATGATGGTGACAACGGGCGGACGGCGCACGAGGTTTTCCAGGTCCGTCAGATCCACCATTTCCGTTACCTTACGGGCGGCAGATTCAACTTGCGCTGTTTCCACTTCAACGCCCAATTCCTCGGCCACCATGGTCGCGGTGGGCAAGTCTAGGGTTTGGTTGATATTGGCCGCAATGCCCTTTAAGAACAAGACCTTGATGACATCGGTATCGGGCACCATCAACAGGTTCGCCAACTCCTGCACCGTGGGGGTCTGGCTCAGGGTAATGAGGGTTGGACGCTCTTCAACGGGCTCTTGAGCTTGGCGATCGCGACCGCGACTCTGCCGTCGCCCACCCGGTTTGGGTGCACTGGGTCGAGAGGTAGCGGTGGGAGCCGGTTTACTTTGTTTGGCTGCCTTGGGTTTGGGTGGACGCACCAAGGACTGGCTGACATCGACCGTTGTGGTCTGAACATTGAGATCGTCGAACAGATCGGCCTCATCATCCTCATCCATGGGACGACGCTTTTGCTTGGTCCCCGCTTTGGCATTTTTGGCGAGCAACTCCGTCATCTCGTCGTCTTCCGTTTCGGCCTTACCGCGCTTGGGACGGGCTGCCGTCGGACGCCGCAACTTGAGGTCTTCGTCCCCAGGCAACATGGTCGGAATGACGACCTTCTCTTCTCCAGGCGAGGTAGCCACTTTGCCTTCCCGACGATGTTCCACGATTTCCGGCGATCGCGTCGGTCGGGGTTGACTGGGCTTCTTCAGGAGAATCGGCGTGGGCGAACGGTCAGAAGCCCCATCAGGGCCAACCGCCATGGGTTCCCGTTGTCTACGCGGACCCGCCTCGCCTCTAGGGGCTGACGTCTCTCCCGTTTGGGCACTTCGGAGAACGGGTTTGCTCACAAGGGACGGCTTGCGATTGTCCACCCGAGGCGGTGGATCCGACAAACTGGGCTTGATGTCGGCATCGCTGTCCAAGGGTTCAACCGTCGATTGAGAGAACTCATTCGATAGAAGCTGGGGATCTGGCTCAGGAACCCTCTCGTACTCAACGGTATCTGGCTTGGAAAGCGTTACCGTTGGGGATAAAGTAGAGACATCGCTGGGTGTCGTTGCCTGACCAGAAGGACGAGACGGCTTCGGGGTCTGGATGGTCGGCGGCATAGTAGTAGGTCTAGGCGGCGTAGCGGTTTTCGTGGAAGAGGCATCTTGCTCCGTCGAAGCATTGGGTTTATGGCGTCGTATTTCTAAAATTTGCTGTTTGCCTGGTTCCTTCGCCTTTAAAACAATGGGTTTGGCCGGTGCGTGACCGGATGGCCGTTGTCCAGATGCAGGCTGAGCCGCCGCACTGCCTGTCCGCAATTTGGCAGCCGCACTGCGAATCGTTGCGGCCTCTCCTTCCGTAATCGTGCTGCTATGGCTTTTATATTCAATCTGTAATTGATCGCAGACCGCTAAAATGTCTTTATTTTCCAAATTTAATTCTTTTGACAACTCGTAAATTCTGACCTTGCTACTACTCATCCAAATCATTCCTCTAGTTTGATGTCGTTACATAGTTCAGCCTTCTATGGTTTGGTGGGTTTTAAAGATGTATGTTGAAAGCAAAAACCTCTAAGCAATGAAATTGCACTGCACGGCCCAACGCCAAATTGATCGGCAATATCTATGATACGTCGCTCAGGGGCTTAGCAGGGACGGCTGGGCAAAGAACCTTCTTGAATACAATCCCATAGCGCCTGGTAAAGGTCTGGGGGAACCGCCGATCTTAAGGCTCGGTCCAGGCGTTTTTTCTTTTGGGCAATGCCCAGGCAGTCGGCATTAGGACAAAGGTAGGCCGAGCGTCCCATTCCCTGATCCAAAACAATTCTGCCCGTCGAATGCTCCCTGACGATTCGCAAAAAGCGGTGCTTAGGCCCAACGATTCGGCAACTGATGCACCGTCGATAATTTGGTTCCACCGTCTTGCGTTTCTCCGATAATCCAACCCGCGATAGCGATATCCCCTTTCCTCCAGCGATGGAAGGGTCTACGCGTCCTCAGATTCGTCATCCTCCTCAACAAACTCGTCCGGCTCCACATGATGGGCCGCAGAGCGGTCAACGTCTGCTTCCCGATTGGCCAGTTCGGTCGCATGGTCGTACTTTGCACTGTCTTTGATATCGATTTTCCAGCCCGTGAGACGGGCCGCTAACCGAACGTTTTGACCCTCCTTGCCAATGGCTAAACTCAGTTGATCTTCGGAAACCAAAACATGGGCTTGACGATCTTCCGTATTAATGAGAACCACTTCGTCCACTTTGGCTGGACTCAAGGCATTGGAAATGTAGGTGCCGGGGTCGGGAGACCAACGGATTACATCGATTTTCTCGCCTCGCAGTTCATTGACCACGGCTTGAATGCGGGATCCTCTAGCCCCAATACAAGCCCCGACTGGATCCACGTCGCGCTCTAAGGTATCAACCGCAATTTTGGTGCGTGGACCTACATGTCGCGAGGGCGGATTGGCTTCCCGTGCCACAGCCACAATGCGGACCACTTCATCTTCAATTTCAGGCACTTCATTGGCAAATAGATAGACCACCAACCCTGCATCGGTTCGGGAAACCACCAACTGGGGACCGCGATGAGGACCATCCACTACCCGCTTCAAGAAGACTTTGAAGGTGGCATTGGCCCGGTAGTTATCATTGGGCAGTTGCTCCCGTTTGGGCAGTTCGGCCTCCACTTCTGGTTGTCCAAAGCTGCTGGTGACCGCCATGATGATAGAACGACGCTCAAAACGCAGCACCCGCGCTTGCAACACCGTTTTTTCTAAATCCTGAAATTCCTCTTGCACCAGCTTCCGCTGTTGGTCGCGCAATTTTTGGGCTAGCACCTGTTTGGTTTGAATGGCGGCCATGCGACCGAATTCCCCTTGCTCTGGGGTGACATCCAGCACAACCGTATCGCCGAGTTGTACTTCCGGGGCTACTTCTTGCACTTCGGCAAGGGAAATTTGATGATCGGAATTATCGACATCTTCCACAATGGCTTTGGTGGCCAGCACTCGAAACCCTTCATCGTCGATATCGAGTTCCACATCGAAATTGTCGAAATAGGTTTCGTCGAATTGATCGTGGGTGTCCAAGAGCAGCGTACGGCGATAGCGTTCATAGCCTTTCAGAAGGGCTTCTTGGAGCGCTTCTTGAACGGCATGTTTCGGCAAATTCCGCTCCCGGCTGATGGTGCTAATCATTTCAGACAGTCCCGGCAAGCGAACCATTGACATAGGTGAATCCCCTTAACGTTGAAGTTGTGCGGGTTTGCGCAGAAGATGAGTGGACTAGTCCAGAGGGGCTAGCGATGGATGGTTAATCCATAAGAGGTTGTCTGTGGGAATCCTTAAGCTCCATCCTGAAGTTGAACCTGAACCACCAATTCTCGCGGAATGGAGATCGCCCGTCCCCGTCGCGTCAATCGAACGGCACTGTCATCTCGTCCAATCAGGGTTCCGTCCCACTCCGAAGATCCCTGAATGGGCGTCGAGGTTCTGACAACCACGGGGAAGCCCCGAAAGGAAATAAAGTCGCGATCGCTGTCCAGGAATTGCGAAAGACCGGGACTGGATACTTCTAGCACATAGGCATCTGGGAGCAAGACGGCCTCGTCCAGAACGGCTTCAAGGGCACGACTCATCCGTTCGCAATCGTTGAGGCCCGTATCCGTCAACCGATTGCGAATATCGATGCGAAGGATGGGCGGATGCTGGTTGGTATGAAACACCGCATCTGCCACGTCTAGATCGAGTTGGTCGGCAATGGGACGGGCTAAGTCCAAAATTTGTGGAATCAACGGATGGGTCATTGGCTCAAGACGACGGCTCAAGACAAACAGCAATAAAAAAAGTGGGCAACGACCCACTCTCCATGAACTATAAACGTCACGAAACTCGGACGAAAAAGTCCTTCTTTAAACCAGTGTAGACCAAAATACAGAAAATGACTGGATTTGATCGGTCCATCGGGTTAACGGTTGAAAACCACCATCACCGGGGCTGCATCCTTGAGCTGACGCTTGGCCTCAGCTTCCGCCAACGTTTGTTGAGAATCTTGGGCATCCAATTGCTGGAGGAGTGTCACTTTTAGTTCTTCGATCCAGTCAATGAGAAGGGTTTCAATTTCGCTGAGGGTGCGCTGTTGGGTCAGCCCGGTTTGCAGATGGGACAAGGCGCTTTGACCCAATTGCTGGGCAAGCTGTTGCCCCCTTTCGTCGGTCAACCCAACCTTCAGGGCAACGGTTAGGATTTGCAGGATTTGATGACCCATTTGTTGGGCGAGTTCAGCCGTGAACGGAGTGAGACCGGGCAATCCCCCCAAGGTGCGGGAGAGGGGGGTCTGGGCGATCGCCTGGTCCAGGTAATGTTGAATGAGGGCAGAGAGTTCCGGTTGTAGGTTGGGCAAAACCGATTGTAAGGAAACTTCCAGGCTGCGACGCACAATGACGGCCAGTTCATCAATATCGTTGGTGTCCACCACGGTGGGCGACAGGTTCAAAATCTGGCGTAAGGCCCCCTGACGAACGGTGTTCTGAGCGATGCTCAAGGTTTGTAGCAACACCAGTTCGGCCACTTCGCCGGCAATATTTTCGGCCAAGTTGCGATTGACCTGGGTCTGAACGTGGCTTAAATTGATCAACCCGGCCTGATGCAAACGCATGACCACAGGAATGATCCGTACCATGCGCCAAAAGGGCAGAAAAAACAGCACATCGTACCAGCGCCAGAGCAGTGCATCTCCCCATCCATTGCGATGTCGCGACCGAATCCAAAGCACGCGAATGAGTAAATCGACGGCCAAAAGCGCAATAAACGGACTATCGATTTGCCAAAAACGATCTACAAAGTCTCCGCTCTCGTCAATGGGGCGAAAATAATTGGCAGCGATGGAGGGTCGTATTTGGGTATCAAATAATGCGAGTTCCCTGCGCCAGTTTTGCTCGGTTAAATGGTTGAGACTCCAGAACTGACGAAACGATTCCTTGGCAGACTCGTTTTTCATATGCTGCCGCAGACGGTTTTTGATCTTTTCTAAGCTCCCCGATTTATTGGCTCCCCGGAACGGGTCTTCCGCAATCATGACCACACTGCGATCGCGCAGTTGCTCCAGCAAAGCCTCACTCTGGGCCGATTGGAGTCCTTGTTGCGCGATCGCCGCTTTCAGTTGGTCGACAAGGGCTAGATATTGGGTCGTCTCCCGATGGGGTTCGATGCCCTTGACCCAGTCATAGCCCTGGGGGATGGGGGGCAGGTAGCGCAGATAAACATCCCGCAGCCGAATGTAGCTGAGGTCAAACAGCACCAGCCCAAAATTCAACACTGCAATCAGTGCCATAACGGCATCCAAGCCCTTAATCCACCGATTGGGTCGCAGGGAGGGCAAAAGGGGACGCGGAGGACGGTGGACTGGGGACGTGGTCATGCCACCGATGGGGTGAGCAGGGCCTGAAGTCGGCTTCGAAAGTCTCCTTTGGGGTGACCGCCCTTCACCTCGCCTAAAATTTTAAACTCCCCTTCCGGCGATTCGCACAACAGATAGGTGGGCCAACCCATTTCAGATTTGTCGGGATACTGGGTGAGTAAAATTTTCCGGTATTTGCGGTAGGTGGCGGTGTCTTGCATTTTGACATCGACAAAGTCGAGTCCCAGTTCTGCGGCGACCTTTTGATCGTAAAAGGACATTTTGTGGCAAATGCCGCAGTCTTCAGAGGAGAATTTAATTAAAGATAGGTTCATGATGAGGATGTTGGGATCAGTTCTAGGGACTACCCCTATGCTACCAGGCAAGGATCCGGATTCGGGTTACAGTGGAGGGTATGAGTGATGCCCAAAAAGTCATTAGCGATAATCGTCAAGCCCGTTTTCTCTACGAGATTTTAGAAGTCTACGAAGCGGGTATTGCATTAACTGGCACTGAGGTCAAGTCGTTGCGGGCCGGAAAGGTGAACCTGAAGGACGGGTTTGTGCGGATTCGCGGCGGCGAAGCGTTTTTGCTGAATGTCCACATTTCGCCCCAAGATACGGTGGGGGAATATTTCAACCATGATCCGCGCCGCAACCGGAAACTCCTCCTCCATGACCGCGAAATTCGCAAGTTGATTGGCCAAACGGAACAAAAGGGGCTGACGATGATTCCCCTCAAGATGTACTTTAAACGAGGTTGGGTGAAGGTGTCAGTCGCCCTGGCCCGGGGCAAGAAGATTCACGATAAGCGCGATTCGCTGAAACAAAAGCAGGACCGCCGAGACATGGAACGGGCGATGAAAACCCGTGATCGATAGCCACGGTACTGGTAGCCCATCAGGAGGATACGAGCCGTGACATTACTCAAATACGACTCAATGAGCTTAGACGATTTAAGGCGTTATATGCTGACCCATCGAGAAGATATAGAGGCTTTTCAGGCTTATATTGATCGTTCCAAAGCGGCTGGAAGAATGATTACCATTGATCCAGGCGACCCCAACTGGGAAGACAAACTTAGCGATCGCCTGAATGGGACAAGACGGTGAGTATTACGATTCGGTTTTTACCTGACAACATTGAAGTTGCGGCTGAAGCAGGGGAGTCATTTTTGTCCGTTGCGGCCAAAGCAGGCATTGAGATTCCGACCGGATGCTTGATGGGATCCTGCCATGCCTGCGAAGTGGAGGTCGAAGGGTTCGGCGATGTCTGTGCCTGCATTACGGCGGTACCCGACGACTGCCCTGACCTGACAGTTCATCTGTTTGCCGACCCCACCTGGTAAAGACCCAACTAAATATCAGTAATGAGACCGGGAATGGGTAATAATTCCAACCGTTTCCCTGGCAGATCCAACGATTTGACAAAGGCTTTAACCAATGGCACGAGAATGGTTTTTCCCGGTGCATTGTGTAGCTCGATCTCTAGCAAGTCGTTTCCTGCTGAAGCCAGTCCAATCACCGTCCCAATGATCTCTTGGGTGTAGCCATTCTGAACCGTCAAGCCCACTAAATCCAGGATGTGAAATTCCCCCTCAGCCAAGGGGGGGCGATCGCTGGCCGCCACCATTAACTTTGCCCCGCGTAGCAGTTCGGCTTGGCTGCGCTCTGTAATACCCGCCAAACGCAACACATACAGTCCCTTCCCTTCCAGAAACCGTCCGCTTTCCAAACGAATCGACTCCAGGGTTTTGCTACCGGGACGCAACAACCAGCGATCGCCAGGTTCCACAAAACGCTCTGGGAAATCCGAGTCGGGATAGACCCGCACCTCGCCATTTAACCCTTGGGGTGCCACCACCCGCCCAATTTCAATCCACTCGCTTAAATCTGTAGACATTGGCAATGTTTGCTCTGGGGTTAGGATGGGATCAAGGCGGCGGTGTAGACCTGCTGCACCACATCGGCCAGCCGTTTCATGCCTTGCACAATCTCGTTGTCCGGGGCAGTGAGGCTAATGCGCAGACATTGGCGCTTATGGGGCCAATCGTCTCTGAGTCCGGGGAAGAAGGTACTGCCGGGGACAACAATGACTCCGACTTGTTTGAGGCGTTGATACAGATCCCAATCGGTCATGGGCAGGTCGCGGAACCAGATCCAGCCAAAGATAGCCCCTTCCCCGCGATGGAGAAACCAAGGCAAGTCTGGCGGCAGAAATTCATCCAGGGCTGACTCCAAGACCGCAAATTTTTGACGATAGAAGGGGCGAATGACGGTTTCCGAAATCTGTTCCAAGGCACCGGACCGAATGGCACGGGCGGCGATCGCCTGTCCATAGCGACCCGAATGAATACAGACATTGGTTTGAAAGGCTTCTAAGACTTGGATGATGCGCTCGTCGCCCAAGGCAATGCCAATACGTTCTCCTGGCAGTCCGGCTTTGGACAAACTCATGCAGTGAACGGTCTGGTTGCCGATGGTCGGCTGCATCTCGGTGAAGTTCAAGCTGGGAAACGGGGGGCCATAGGCGGAGTCGATGAATACCGGAATAGAGTAAGGGGCGGCCAAGGATTCAATTTTGGCGACTTCTTCATCGGTTAATACATTGCCGGTGGGGTTGCAGGGACGGGAAAAAATCACGCATCCCGTGTTCTCGTCTAGGTGCAACTGGCTGAAGTCGGGGCGATACTTAAAGCGATGTCCTGCTTCGTTGAGGTCCAGTCTGGGTTTGTACGCCACTAGCGCTTCCGACTCTAAACACACGCCACCGTATCCGGTGTAGTCGGGGCTAAGGGGCAGCACAATAGACTTGAGGCGATGGTCAACGGTTTGGCCGCCAAAGGCGTTGGCAGCGAGAAAGTAAAGGGACTGGCTTCCCGGTGTGATCAGGACTTGTCGTTCCGTAAGATGCAAGCCATAGCGCCGATTAAAGGTGTCGAGAATGGCCTCCACGAGGGGTTCGTAGCCTTGGCTGGCTCCGTAGCGGCAGACGACTTCGCCATATTCAGGGCTATTGAGCAGGTCTAGGGTGCAGTCGCGCCAGAGTTGTTCGACCTCCGGCAAAATGACAGGGTTGCCTGCGCTGAGGTTAATAAAGGTCTGTCCCTGGCTGGTGCGCAGCGTTTCGATAATGTCTTTCATGATGGCCCGCACACCTGTGAGCGCAGACATTTGGGTTCCAATACGCGTCAGAGCAGGCTCCATAGGGCTTCCTGAGGGGGGTTAAAGTCATGTCAATCCTATTATCCTATGAAACTTCGGCGATCATTTGGCAATTTTGAGGTTCGTGCTGAATTGCCACTTGTCAAACCTTGTCTCTCCTAACCGCTGGAAGCAGTGTTGTGAGTTTTAGACCCTTAGATGATTAGGAAGGATTTCTGGCTGTAGGAGATCTTTTACGTCATGTCTGTTGGTGGATGCCATCCTACTTGAACCCAAAATGTTCGTGCTTCCACAATATTTTCATTATTCAGACGTAAAGCTATAACTGTTGCGCGACCGATATTTGTTAATCCAGCGATACATGTCCCACTGTTGTCCCACATAAAGTGTTCTGTCCAAGATTGCATCCGGGGGTTAAATAGCTCTATGAGTCGATCTGTATCAGGATCGATTGAATGTGTTTTTGCGCCTTTAAATTCATTGCAGCGGTAGCAGGATGCAGCTAAATTTTCTAGGTCATCTACACCACCCAAGGAACGCGGTAAAATGTGTTCCATCACTAACGGTGTTCCAGTCAACCGAGCAGAAGACTTACAATATTCGCAGCGATAATCGGCAGCGGCAATAATCTGCTGGCGCAGTTGTGCTGAAATGGTCACAGGGGTACGGCCAGGTCCTTGAGGAGGGGAATTCTATGTCCTTTCCAGCGCAGAATGGACCATGCATAGGCTTTGCGTAGCATGAGTCGATCTGCTGCCTGCCTTAGGCTGGCTAATTCTTTTTGGTCTTCGGGGGAGAGTTCCCCGACTTGATTGTTCTCCAACAATTGCACATGATATCCATGTGGGGTTGGGTCGGCCTGAGCCTGGGCGATCGCCAACAATTTATCGACACTGAACGTTTGCATTTCTGTTAACTCTGCGCGCAGCACTATAGGGGCATTTTCAGCGGAAGGGGGCAAGTTACTGACGACGCTTTGAGCAATCGGGTCTTCTAGGGGTTGTTGTGTTGCTTCGGCTATCTGAACGAAGCGATGAAAGATAGCGTCTGGAAGCTCAATGGTTACGCGCTGAGTTGTCATGGCGAAACTATAGCTATTGGAATGGTTTCATTGTATGACGAAATTATAGAATCCTACTGTAGAGGAGCTACCTTTTTTTGCATCAACCACATAATGATTGGATTTCTGCTATTGCAGCCTAGGCAAATATGATCGCCAGCCCAAATAAAACAGACGTGATCGCCTTTTTCAGGTTCAACCATAAAGCGATCGCATTTTCATTACATTCAGCTCAAGTAAAAGCGATCGCTAGCCCAAGCTGGTTCGAATAAACTAACAAAGCCAGTCAACTCTATAATAGAGCTATAGCAGGCTAACGAGGATCGACCAGTGGCAATAACCTATGGGCGGCAAGCCAACACAAATCCTAAACTCATGTCCCTTGATGAGTATCTTGTCTATGATGATGGGACTGACACCCGCTATGAATTCGTGGATGGGGTGTTAGTTGAGATGGGCAATGAAAGTAAGTTGAATGTTCAAATTGCCATGTTTTTGGCATTTTACTTGGGCACTTT
>JBAVRC010000671.1:0-4419 GCA_049694615.1 Thermosynechococcaceae cyanobacterium
GGCTTTTGCAGCCAGCGAAAGGGGAGTCGAATGATCTCTGGGTCTGAAAATAGGTTGTACAGAAACGGACCCACATCGCTGAGCTGCTCTGGTCCACCTAAATTCAGTAGCAAAACCCCTACGCGACCCATACAAGCTCGTTCCTAAGTGCAATTCATCTTTGTAACCGATTTTAACAACATATCTTTGCACGGAACGGTAGCCGTTAGGAGATTACAGATCTTAATTTCTTGCAAATAATTCTCATCTAGTTGTCCTAAACCCAAGATGGGAGCCAAATCCGCCATTGCCAAGCGGTAGGCGTTAAGGGCAATCCCAGGTATAAGGGCAACCAGAAGAGAAAGCCTAGGGCGCTGATCAACAGGAGGGTTAAGGCAAGTCCGCGCCACCACTGCCAGGGACTTGCCAACCAGTGATCCAGGAGCCATGCCAGAGCTAAGCTACTGAACACGTAAGCGGGCATGTAGTGATACAAAAACGCGCATCGACTAATACTCAGCCAAGGCAGCAGGTTCGCGACATAACTGGTGACGCTGTAGAGGGCGATGTCGGGGGACTCCAGTATCCCGATTTTGGCCAGGAACCCCCGATACTGCGGCTGGAAATCCTTGCCCATGAGCCATAGTCCGCTTCGCCATAGCATTAATCCCAGGAATAGGGCGATCGCCAAGGTTGTAGCCCACCACAGGGGCGGATTTCCGGTGGCGTAGACGCTGTAAACGTAATGGGTGAGATCGCTGGGTAGCGGTGGCCCGGTCATGGGCATGGGTTCCGATAGGTTGGACGCCCGCTGATAAAAGTAGCTGACCGGACGCCACAGCAACGGCCAAGAAAACGAGGGGGAGCAATAGGGATGCACCGATGGCCCATTGCCCACGCGCCCGTGATAGAGAAACATTTGGCGATGGACTTCCCAAAAGTCAAACTCCGGGTTTTGCGATAGATGGGGAATCCAAATGAGGCGATACAACAGTGCCCCTACGAGGGGAATAACCCCAAATAGCTTCCAGGGGGCAAGCTGACTCCATTGCGTTAAGGGGGAGTTCGGTTGAGCTGGAAAGCGTGCCGGTCTGAGTCGTCCCAACCGCAATGCACCCCATAACAAATACAGCCCCAAGAGGAACCCCAGCCCGTTCCACTTGACGCCAGCAGTGGCCCCAAAGCTTAACCCGGTCAAGATGAGTCCACCCCAATGCTTCCATCCCTTGGGCTGCTGACTCGTCCACAAGGCCGACCATTGTCCGAGCAGTCCAAAGGTGAGGAGATAAACGTTAATCAGGCCATATCGAGATTCCACCAAAAGCAACCCATCTAGACCCATCAAAATTCCGGCGAGAAGGGCGAACCGATAGCGCTGGGTGAGTTGGTAGCCCAGGCCAACGGCAATGAGGGGCAAGCAAGATCCGGTCAAGGCATTCATCCAGCGGTAGCCCCAAGGGTTAAACCCTTTGAGCCAAATCCCGACAGCGATGAGGTATTTACCGAGGGGTGGATGAGCATCGAAAAAGGGGGTATGGGTGAGGTAGTTGTGGCCGAATTTGGCGAAATAAATTTCGTCAAACACGAGGGTATTAAACCGCTCCAGTCCCCAAAAGCGCAAACTGGACACCCCCACCCAAAGTGCAAACACCCCCAACCAAAACCAGAGGGGGGCAGAGGGTCGGACAGATAGGGAAGGCCGAGTCATGGGAGATTTCAGTCAGGGATGGAGGGGGTAAGCGGTGCTAGGCTGAATCGCAAGGTGATCGCTGATTGAGGAAAACGATCTGGCATGATGAAGACACCCCTGAATTTTACGGTTTGTAATGTCTCACGTCATCAGTTGGTAGCATAGGCCACCAAGTAGACCAATAGCGATTGCCAGATATGACCATTTCCGTAAAACCCAGCCTGCACAAATGGTCCTCATTAGACAATTCAAAGTAATCTAGTCAGAATATACCGAGATACCCTAGCGTACTTAGCGCTGTAACTCCCCCTGCCAACCCCTCTTTGCAACTTTGAGGCGATTCAGAATGAACAGCAACGGACTGCCCCCCCAACAAGGCTTGTACGACCCGCAGTTCGAGCACGATGCTTGCGGCGTTGGATTTATTGTCCACATGAAAGGTCAGCGATCGCACGCCATTGTGGAACAAGGGCTAACGATTCTGGAAAACCTGGAACATCGGGGGGCTTGCGGTTGCGAAACCAATACAGGCGACGGAGCCGGTATTTTAATTCAGGTGCCCCATCGATTCTTACAGAAAGTTGCAGCGGCTGAAAACATTCCCTTACCGGAGGCCCAACAGTACGGCGTCGGCATGATCTATGCCTCCCAGGATGCCGCTGCGCGGGCCAAGGGACGGCAAATCTTTGAACAGGTGGTGACCGCAGAGGGGCTGGAGGTCTTGGGTTGGCGCGACGTGCCGACCAACAATGCGTCCTTGGGGAACACCGCCAAGTCCAGCGAACCGTTTATGCAGCAGGTGTTTGTCCGCCGAGGCGATGGGTTTGCCGACGACCTCGCCTTTGAGCGGAAGCTGTTTGTGATTCGCAAAGTCTCCCATAATGCCATCCATACGGCCCAAGGCGATCCGTTCTGGTATGTGTCCAGTTTGTCCTGCCGGACGATGGTCTACAAGGGCATGTTGATGACCGCCCAAGTGGGGCAATATTACCCCGATTTGCGGGATGCTGACCTCGAAAGTGCCTTGGCCTTGGTTCATTCCCGCTTCAGCACCAATACCTTTCCCAGTTGGGAGCGATCGCACCCCTACCGCTACATTGCCCACAACGGCGAAATCAATACCCTGCGAGGCAACATCAACTGGATGATTGCCCGCCAGTCCTTGTTCGAGTCTGCATTGTTTGGCGAGGACATGAAGAAGATCCAGCCCGTCATCAATATGGAAGGCAGCGACTCCACCATTTTTGACAACACCCTGGAACTGCTCACCCTGGCAGGGCGATCGCTTCCCCATGCCGTGATGATGATGATTCCTGAACCCTGGACCGCCCACGAGTCCATGAGCGACGCGAAAAAGGCGTTCTACGAATATCATTCCTGTCTCATGGAACCCTGGGATGGTCCAGCCTCCATTGCCTTTACCGATGGCACCATGATGGGCGCGGTCCTCGATCGCAATGGACTGCGACCGTCACGCTACTACGTCACCAAAGACGATTTGGTGATTATGGCGTCGGAAGCAGGCGTGCTGCCCATTGCACCGGAACGGGTGGCCCTGAAGGGACGCCTAGAACCGGGACGCATGTTCTTGGTGGATATGCACCAAGGACGCATCATTGCCGATGAAGAAATTAAAGAATCCATTGCCGCTGCCCATCCCTATCGAGCATGGATCGATCAGCACATGGTGGAACTGGCGAAGCTGCCAGAGGCGACTGTCGTCGAGGGATCGACCCCAGCCCTGCCCCGGTTACAACGGCAAATGGCCTTTGGCTACACCTTTGAAGAATTAAGGCTCCTGTTAACCCCAATGGCACGAGATGGGGTGGAAGCCGTGGGTGCCATGGGATCGGATACGCCCCTGGCCGTGTTGTCGGATCGGTCCAAGCTGTTGTATGAGTATTTTCAGCAGTTGTTTGCCCAGGTGACCAATCCGCCCATCGACTCCATTCGGGAGGAAATCATTACCTCGGCAGAAACCACCATCGGGTCGGAACGCAATTTATTGCAACCGGAACCGGAAAGTTGCCATTTAATTGAACTGAAAACTCCCATTCTCAGCAACGCCGAATTGGCTAAGCTCAAAGCTGTGAATGCGGGGCAATTCCAGTCCCAGACCCTTCCCATTCTCTTTGACCCTAAAGCCGGGACAGCGGGATTGGAATCGGCCATGGACCAAGTCTGTCTGCAAGCGGACCAAGCCATTGCGGCTGGGGTGAATATCCTCATTCTGAGCGATCGCGGCATCGACGCAGACCACGCGCCCATTCCCGCCTTGCTGGCGGTGGCCGGACTGCACCATCACCTGATTCGCAATGGCAAACGTACCCAGGTGGGGTTAGTCCTCGAATCGGGAGAACCCCGCGAAGTCCATCACCATGCCCTTCTGATTGGCTACGGTTGTGGAGCCATTAATCCCTACCTGGCCTTTGAGACCTTTGAGGACATGATTGACCAGGGGTTACTGGTTGGCGTTGACCTGCAAACCGCCTGCAAAAACTACATCAAAGCCGCCACCAAAGGGGTGGTCAAAGTGGCGTCTAAAATTGGTATTTCTACCATTCAAAGTTATCGCGGCGCACAGATTTTTGAGGCCATTGGTCTGAACCGCTCGGTGATTGATCGCTACTTTACCTGGACCGCCTCGCGCATTGAAGGGGCCGATCTAGGGGTTATCGCTCAAGAAGCCATCCTCCGACATCATCATGCCTTCCCGGAACGGCCCCTCAATGGTCCAGCCACCCTGGATG
>JBAVRC010000672.1:0-1898 GCA_049694615.1 Thermosynechococcaceae cyanobacterium
GTCAAGAGCTAGCTGAATGGCTAGCGTTTGCTGTCTCAGTTAATGTAATCAGAAGGAGTGCGTAAATCATGATGTACGATCCGCCTGCTATTGCAGACTTTTTAGAAAATGCGAAAGAGTGGCTTGACGTTCCTTATCACCACCAAGGGAAAATCCGTGCGGGGGCCGACTGTGCTGGCTGGATTATTGGCTGTGCCGCTGAGGTTGGTATTAACCTAGACTATCTGGACGTTCCCAATCGCCCCAGGATTGCCGATGGCGAAAAGCTGCTTGCACGGGTTCAGGAATACTGTGAACCTTACGAGCGGTCGCTTGGGGCACTCTTGCTGTTCAAGGTAGACAAGTTTCCCCATCACTTTGGGATTCATATCGGCTGGGAACGTGATTATGAGTTCATGTTACATAGTTGCAATAGCCAAAGAAAGGTTGTTAAAACAGCCATCAACAATAATCAGGACTGGGGAGGTAGCAAGCTTTTGGGCTGCTATAAGCTCCCAGGTTTTGATTATTCCATGATCAAATAACGCACTTTTTCCCAAACGGAGGGTAACCAAATGCCAACTGCAAACATGCAACAAAGTCCACGTCCAAACGGTAGAAGATGCGACAGACAAAGTAATTTAGGCAATCCTTTTATGACCAGAGATGGCTACACAGTTTCTCAGGTCTGTGAAGCTTATCGCCTTTACTTTAACTTGGTCGTTCTCGATAAGCTTGAGCCACAAGCTGCTGCCAAAAAAGTTCAGGCCAATACCGGCATAAAAGGAAATGGCTATAGTCGCTTTCCTATGCGAGTTAACTTCATGCATTCACTTTCCTGCATTAAGCCTGGTGATACCCTGCTTTGCTGGTGCGACGGAGAGTGCCATACGTTTACCATTGAGGATTATGTCAGGGAGATCAATGACTTACCTCCTATCAGTCGCACAATACAAGCCAAGCCAGAAGTTACTCAAAAAGTTCTGTGCTTTGATAGCTCCAATTTATTAAGCGACTAATGCCAAATCCAGCAGCCGCTTGCAAAAATTCAATGAATAGACTCAAGGTTATGCGGGTCTTGAGGAATTGCAAAAACCCTTTAGGCATGACCAAAGAAGAAATTTGCAAGGCTATCCCAAGTTTAACCAGGAGGCAGTCAGATGAAGCTGTCCAAGTTTTGCGAAGAGACGAGGAACTTATTGCCGTCAGACCAGGAAAACGATCCTATTACCGATTAGCCCATGAAAACAGTGACCGAAAGATATCAGGAAGCTATACTGGCTTGTTACCAAAGCGTGGAGGCCCAAAAGTTACAAAGATTCCAGATTATGCGGGCTATCAAAATAAAAAAATTTAGTGATGGCGTTCTCACAAATGTTTTAGCCGGAATGACCCGCGAGAAAATTCTAGTTGTCAAAAGAGAGGGGCCACGATACTTTTATTGCCTAAACAACGTTGCATCCAATGAACACATCAAATAAAACCCAAGACAACTACAAAGACAGCAGGCAAGTTAAATGCAGGCACTATAGAGCAATGGTTGATAACAATACCTGCAAAATCGGCATTACTTTTACTCATGCTGGCCTTTGCTTTGGTAGATCACTTGCTGGCGTTAATTGCTGCAAATCATACTCGCCTCCTACGACTGAAGAATTTGCGCTGCAAAAAGCCCGAGACGATCAGCTAAGCCAGTGGATAAACAAAGCCAATTCTGACATCGCTAATCAAACAGGGTTTTCTGGCATAACTCCATGCCCAAAATGCGGTAAGGAAATCCACTGGAGTCGTGCAGGCTTCTCAAGCGGACATGTTCATGCCTTCTGCAGCACACAAGGCTGCATCTGGTGGATGCAGTAACCGTAAATTTTCAAGCTCACACTATCGAGAACTAAACCATGATTTACACAATTGGCAAT
>JBAVRC010000673.1:0-5833 GCA_049694615.1 Thermosynechococcaceae cyanobacterium
TTCCGGTGCAGCACCAATGCCCATCAAGGCATGGATGTTGGTTCCAGAGAAGGCGCAGGAAATTGCCGCCGAGACGTCGCCATCGGAAATGAGGGCAACCCGTGCACCAGCTTCCCGAATTTCTTTAATCAGGTCGATGTGGCGATCGCGTTTCATCACCACGACCACCAAATCTTCGATAGCTCGGTCGAGACACTCGGACAAAATTTTCAGGTTTTCGGTGGCCGATTTATTGATGTCCACCTTGCCTTTGGCAGCGGGAGGGGCAGCCAGTTTCTTCATGTAAAAGTCGGGGGCGGCAAACAACCCGCCTTTTTCCGAAATCGCCAGCACGGCCATGGACCCGTTTTGACCATAGGCCACCAAGTTGGTGCCTTCGCAGGGGTCTACCGCGATATCGATTTCGACCAGTTCTTCCAAACTGCAAATCTCAGCAGCGTCTTCGCGGGTACAAATCCCCACTTCTTCGCCGATGTAGAGCATGGGCGCATCGTCCCGTTCTCCTTCCCCGATGACAATGCGACCGCGCATGTGAATTTTATTCATCCGTTCGCGCATGGCTTCCACTGCCACATGATCGGCCTCGTTTTTGTCCCCTTTCCCCATGAGGCGGGCAGATGCGATCGCCGCTTGTTCGACGACCTCAATAATCTCTAGACCGATGACATTATCCACGCAATGATTCCTCCCAGATGCCGATGTTGCGTCGTTTTGTATCTCACGTATCAGTCTATAAGTCTATCAGACCGCCGATACCCGCCTACAGAAAGTTTTGTGGAGAGGCTGTGTTAAGTTTTACCGCTGGTTGTAGAATGTCAGGGAATTATTAGATCTAGCAGGAGGGCGAGATGCCGGTCGGGTTACCTGAGTTCGTGCAAAATCCTGAAAATCGCTGCCCGGTGATCTTGCTGCTGGATACCTCGGCATCGATGATCGGCGATGCGATCGCTGCCCTGAATCGTGGGGTGGGGGTGTTTAAGGAAAATATTCTGTCCGATACCAAGGCGGCCTTGAGTGTGGAAGTGGCCATTGTGGCCTTTGGCCCGGTGCGGCTGGTGCAGGACTTTACCACCATCGATCAGTTTGATCCGCCCACCCTGGTGGCCGATGGGGTTACCCCCATGGGCGAGGCGATCGAATATGCCTTAGATTTGCTGACCGACCGGAAGGCGGTTTACCAGGCCAATGGCATTCAATATTACCGTCCCTGGGTTTTTCTGATTACCGACGGTGCGCCGACGGACCCATGGCAGGCAGCGGCCCAACGCATTCGCGAGGGCGAAGCCGAACGCAAGTTTTGTTTCTTTTCGGTGGCGGTGGAGGGGGCCGATATGAAAACCCTTCGGGAAATTGCGTCGCCGGAGCGTCCTCCAGTCCTCTTAAATGGATTGGATTTTCAGGCGTTGTTTGTGTGGTTGAGTAAGTCCATGAAACGGGTCTCTAGCGGGAAGGTGGGCGAAGTGTTGGCGTTACCCCCCGTTGGGTGGGGACAAGTTACGCTATAAAAAGTTAGATGAATCATGGAGAATTGACGTTGATTTCATTCAATAGTAGCGGTGTGTTAGGCTTGGCATCAGAAAAGAATCTTTCCCCAGAGCAGAGACGCAGAATAACGGCAACCGCTGCGGCACTTGATTTGATCGCTATTGCTGTTGCAGTGCAAGGAAGTCAACACAAGCTTTCCGACGAAATAAGTCGACTTTCGGAGTACACGGATGCAATCGAAGCATCATTGCAGAGAAAAAAACCTTAGCAGACTCCTAAATCCCTTCAGGTTCAGTTGTATTCAGAGTTGTTCTAGTTTTTCATTCAGTCCATTTCTGATCTTGTCGCTAAGTTTAAGTGATGCAGTTTTTGGTCTGCGGTTGTAGGATTTGATTACTGGGAGTGGTGGGGCGATCGCCCTAAATGATCTGCCATTAAAATATGAAACTCAACCTAGCCTTCAAGATTGGTATCGCGATCGCACTCTTGCTGGTCATCCTGACTTGGCCAGTTTCAGTTCAGCCGCAACCGAATCGCCTCGGTAGCCTTGAAAGTTACATTAAACAGGAGTTAGAGACAACAAGAGTCCCTGGAGCCGCGATCGCTGTGATTCAAGGGAATCAGCCCATTTATTTGCAGGGGTTCGGCAAGGCCGATCCGAGTGGTCGGATGGTTACTGCAGACACGCCATTTATTATGGGTTCGCTGTCCAAATCCTTCACAGCTTTGGCGGTCATGCAACTGGTTGAAGCTGGACGCATCCAACTCGACGAACCCGTCCAGCGATATTTAGATTGGTTCAGCTTTGCTGATCCGCAAGCTTCAGCAAAGATCACGGTGAGGCAAGTTCTCAATCAAACGACGGGAATTTCTTGGATTGATGGGTTAAGTTTTCTCAGCAGCCGCGATGCGAGTGCAGATGCGATCAAGCGTCGAGTGCGTGCCCTCAAACAAGTGACGCCGACCACTCAACCGGGTCAAACGTTTCAGTATTCTAATGTGAATTACGACATTGCAGGGGCGCTGATTGAAGCCGTCACGGATCAACCCTATGAAACCTATGTTCAAGAACATATCTTCAATCCCCTGGGGATGCAGCATAGCTTTGCATCTAAGACCATTGCAGCGCGTAATGGACTGGCAACAGGCTATCGCTATTGGTTTGGTCAGCCGATCGCAGATGCCAATCTTCCCTACTCCCGTAGCGAACTTGCCTCGTTTTTGCTGATCTCAACGGCTGAGGATATGGGAAAGTATCTGGCTGCACATCTGAATCAGGGGAGGTATGACAGCAAACAAATCTTATCTCCCGCACGAATGGCTGAACTGCATCAAGGTGCGGCTGCGACGCCTTGGGGCGATGCCTATGCGATGGGATGGTTTGACGAACAATGGGAAGGGGTGCGTGTTCTGAATCATTTTGGTTCCTTTGCTGGTTATCATGCCAACATGGCGATCGCTCCAGAACGTAATTTGGGGTTAGTCATGTTGACGAATGCCGAATCGTATGTCTGTAATGATCGACGGTGGGAGATTGCCAAAAATGCTTTTCGATCGCTATTAGGGCAAGACATTAGACAAAAAAGTAACGTTTCTGCCTCATGTATTGCGCCTTGGGGAATCGGCTTGCTACTGGTGTTTCTTGCCGTCAACATGATGACGACCGTTCGCCGAGTCCGCCATTGGTTGAGATATCCACAACCACTAAGGATTTCAACCACCATCCTCTTGCCATTTCTTCTGCATATGAGCTTGGCAACCTTTCTCTTAATGGGTGTGCCCCGCTTGTTTGAGGCAACCTTACCTGCGGTGTTACTCACAACGCCCGATGCAGGTTGGCTATTACTATTGGGTGGAATTTTTGCCTTTGCATGGGGAATGATTCGTGCGATTCTGATGACCGTCTTGTATAAGAAGCAGTCGATTGGCTGAATTTGGTGGTCATTCCATCTGTCATGGATTGAGATTGGGCGATCGTTAAAAACGTTAAGCAGTCCCGTGCGATCCCCTGTTAGGGGATCTGGTGTTGGGGGCGATCGCCTTTTTCGTGCGGATCAGCTCCACCTTAATCGCAGAACCGACCTGGGGAAGCGTATCGCGCGACACGGGCAGGGCAAGAGTGGCGGTTTCCGCACCATGATTGTCTCGAACAGAATGGGGATCGGTGGGTCTTCCTTTATGGCTTCGCCAAGAACGAACGCAGCAACATCAGCAGAAAAGAACAGGCAGTCTTAAAAAAACTGGCTGGTGACTCGTCTCCGCAACACTGACCGACCAACTCGGTCGGCGCAATGAATCAGGTTGTGCTACATTTCCGTCTTGCGCGGATGAGCCGACTGCATCGCCGCATCCACATGGGGCAGGGCTTCCTCATAGGCACAACCCAATTGAGCGGCAACCTCAGAGACTACTACAATTTTCTGGTCATTTTGACTCTTCAAAGCACCCAGAGTTCTTTGCAAAAAGATAAAACCCGATGAGACGGAACGGTATCCAAGATCAGCGGCTTTATCGAAATCCCTATTGTCAAGACAGACATCAACCTCGTCCAGAGCCTTACGCAGTTCATCAAGAGCCTGCACGACGCCAACAACTTCCATGATGAGCGCTTCATCGACAGCATCAATTCTCTCTCGCATGGAACTGATAATCTGCTCGACCGTATGAGTCATTGTTGCATCCTTTTCATCAATCTGCTGCTTGTGAAAAACGGCCACGGGCTTTAATCTCTTCAATATCTAGTGGCGTTGCCGTGCCGCTATCGATGCCTTTTTGAATTTCACGCCGTAATTCCTCAAGACGTATTTCCTGCATCCGATCCCGCTCTTCTAAAAGACGGAGAGCGTCCCGCATCACTTCACTGGCCGAATTGTAAAGACCGCTCTCAACCTTGCTTTTGACAAGGTTCTCCAAGTGAGGTGTAAGGGAAATGTTCATGGGATTCGCTCCTTTCATCTCAACCAATAATAACAATGAATAGCAATAATTGTTATTTATAGCGCAATCCTTTTAGAGAATCCATAGAAAACAAGGACAAGGGGGCCTGAGCTTCTGCCGCTCCACCAGCCATGCCTTGATCGCCTGTAATTCCCTCGCGCGTGGTGGCTGGGGGTGGATAACCCGCCCTTGAGCCGTCGCACATGCAGCACCCGGCTTTCGATATCCACCTGCTCCAGCAACAGCCCGCAGGCTTCGGATACGCTCAGCCCGAGCCGATACATCAGCAGCACCAGACAGTGATCGCCCCTCTCCCATCGACCTCAACACCATATCCCGAAAGGGTTTCAGTCCCTGGGAAAAAAGATTAAGTATTTATGAATAGTTAGTGGATAGTTGGCATCAAACTCTTAGTCGCAGCAGGTTTGATGAGACCTTTATGCGGGAAGGTACGTTCAGGCTGTTTAGAGTTTAATATGTTATCATCATATGATATATTCAATAAATGGAACAGGATGACGATTTAGAACTGCTATTGGGGCTAGATGGGGCTTCCTATGAAGCGGCAGCGGGATGTCATGAATGAGAAGGAAATTCCAAATGACTTATAAAACCGGAACGATTCACGAATTCATGGCCTGGACGAAACAAGTAGTTCAGGATCCAGATGCAGGCCAAGGCGTTCCTAAACAATGGTTTGAACGTTCTGAAACAGCGATTCAGTCTATGTTCTCTGAGATCTCAGCCGAAGCAATGGTCAAGTTGCTTTCACCAGAGAATATTGCGGTGTTACAGGCCATTGGACACCAACAACCCACGTCTCTTAAGCAACTCGCTTTGATAACTAAGCGAAAGGAATCAAATTTGTCGCGGACTCTCAAGAAGTTTGAGCAAGCGGGTATTGTTTCTTTTTCGGCTGGTGAAGGGAAGGCCAAGGTGCCCCATCTAATTGCCAATCGAGTACGCCTTGAAATTGATCTGACAGGTGCACACAGCGAGATGAGAATTGAGTAGCGATCGCCTCAGTCAGAGGTTTTTGATCGCCCATTATTCCACTGAGAGTTTACCCTAACACATCAGGCTAAAACCCTTATCCAGCCGGGTAGTGATATCACTACCCATTGACGGAGGTTGATTGCAATGAAGAAAACTAAATCACCTATTCTAGAAGCCGTTCACGAAACGGCCAAAGGGCTTTACGATGCAGGTGCCATTAGTAAGGTCACGATGCGTGAATACGATCATCTTTGCCTTCAACCTGTCGAGCCGCTGACACCGGAGCAGATTAAACAAATCCGCGAAAACACGAATGTCAGTCAAGCAGTCTTTGCGTCTGTCCTGAACACGAGTGTTTCCACTGTGCAGAAATGGGAGATTGGCCAAAAGCACCCTACAGGTACCGCCCTCAAGC
>JBAVRC010000674.1:0-9100 GCA_049694615.1 Thermosynechococcaceae cyanobacterium
CATCCACCTGGGCCAACAGCTCATTAAGGGTTTGCCGACCATCGTCTTGACTCAGAAAATCCAAGGTCACCGGATGGGTAATCATGTAACTGATGCGCTGGGCACTGATCGAGGCGGGCAACACCACCTGATCGGCCCCAGCCAGCTTTAGCTTTTTTTCCGTGCTGGGCAATTCGCCCCGCGCGAGAATTTGCAAGCTGGAATTCAATTCCCTAGCGGTCAAGGTAATAAAGACATTGGTGGCATCGTCCGGCAGAACCGTCGCCAGCACATTGGCCCGATGAATGCCCACCTCCATCAAAATGATTTCATCCGTGGCATTCCCGAATTTAATGAGATAGCCGAGGGACTCCGCCAGATCCACCCGTTCCTTATCGTGATCGATGATCACAAAAGACAATTGGGCTTGGTGCAGTTGGCGCGCCAAAATCTGGCCAATCCGACCAAAGCCGCAAATGATCACATGCTTGCGCAACGCTTCAATCTCTCGGGTCATACGGCGGACTCCAATAACCTTGTTGATTTCGCCTTCAGTAATCATCTGGATAAACGCACCCACAATGTAGACCGCCGAGGTCGTGCCTGCAATGATGACCCCAATGGTCAACCATCGCAGCGTTGGGGTCGCGATGGGTCTCACTTCCCCGTATCCCACACCAAACACCGTAATGACCACCATATACACGGCATCCTGCCAAGACCAGCCGGCGTGCATATAGCCAATAATGGCGGCCAGCAAGGTGGAGAGGAAGAAGAGGGCACCCGTGATAACGCGTTTCAGGGAACTATGCATAAGCGGAGAGTGCTGCCTTAATCAGGGAGGTGAACCAGACCCAAAACGCAGAGAGAGAGGGGGCGCAATTAATCCTGACGTCTTCTTTTGCTAAACTCAAGTCATTCTGTTTACAATTCATAATCTCGCACAAGGCGATCGCCATGCCAGATCGGTGGATCGGCTTCAACGCAGTAGTCGGGGGCGAAACGTTTGAAAATTCTGCTGCAAGAGGTCAGTAAAGCTTACCGTCAGCGATCTGTGGTCAATCAAGTGACCTTGGCGGTTGGTCGCGGCGAAATTGTGGGGTTGCTGGGTCCCAATGGGGCCGGAAAGACCACCACGTTTTACATGGCAACTGGGCTGGAAAAACCGGACCAGGGAAAAGTCTGGTTTGACGGTCGGGATATTACGCAGCTCCCCATGCACCGTCGCGCTCGGTTGGGTATTAGCTATTTGCCCCAAGAACCCAGTATCTTTCGGAACTTATCGGTCCAGGACAACTTGCTGCTGGCGATGGAACAAACCCAAGTGCCACGTCATCTATGGTCCAAGCGCCTGAATTTCTTGCTCAAAGAATTTAATTTGTTGAAGATTGCCTCTACACAAGGACTAGCGGTTTCTGGGGGAGAACGCCGCCGCACCGAGTTGGCCAGAGCCTTGGCGGCTGGACCGGAAGGTCCCAAATTTTTGCTGTTGGATGAGCCGTTTGCCGGGGTCGATCCGATTTCGGTCGCCGATATCCAAGAGATGATCTCCCGTTTGCGCGATCGCAACATTGGGATTTTGATTACGGACCACAATGTGCGGGAAACATTGGCTATTACCGATCGGGCATATATTATGCGGGAAGGTCGGGTGCTCACCTCCGGTTCCCCCGATGCCCTTTATAATGACCCGATGGTGCGCCAATATTATCTAGGCAGTCACTTTCAACGATGACGCCTCATCCTTTACTGATTTCCCAAAATATGGGTCGGCAGCTTTGGTCTTGGATCCCTAAGCTATCGGTCTTGGATCGCTATGTCGTCCTGGAATTGCTAAAACCCTTTTTGTTTGGGGTAGGGATCTTTTCGGCTGTGGGGGTTTCAGCCGGCTCGCTGTTTACGTTATTACAGCAGGTGACGGCAACGCGAATTCCCCTCGGGATTGCCTTACAGGTGTTGGCCTTGCAGGTGCCGCGCTTTATCAGTCTTTCGTTGCCCATGGCCATGTTGTTGGCCAGTTTACTCTGCTTTTCCCGATTGTCTGGCGATCGCGAATTAACGGCTTTGCGGGCCTGCGGCATTAGTTTTTATCGCTTGTTAGTTCCCATTTTGATTTTTGGCCTGTGTGTAACGGGTCTCATGTTCCTCTTTAACGAGGATATTGTGCCCTTTACCCAGTACCAAGCCAAGCTACTGATTCAACAACCCCTCTTAGAAGGCAAGCTGAACCTACAAGATAAAAATGTATTTTATAACGAATACGGACCTTACAAAGAAGTCCGTCGCTTTTTCTATGCCCAAACTTTTGATGGTCAGACTCTAAAAGGCTTGACTATTTTAGATTTAACCCAACCCAAAGCCAACCAAATTATTTCGGCAGAACAGGCAGCCTGGGATCAAAAGGAAAGCCGTTGGCGTTTTCAGAATGGCAAAATTTATATTGTGACCACGGATGGTAAAGATCAAAGCGTAGCTTCCTTTGAAGATCAGCAACTGTATGTCCCCCGCGACCCCCTCGATTTAGCCGCACCAAAGCAGTCTTTGGATGAAATGTCGATCGCAGATGCCCAAGCCTATTTGGCCCAGCGACTTCAAAGTAGCGATCTACGCGGACAACTGAAAGCGGAACTTTACATTCAACAGCAGTTTGCAATTCCCTTTATTACCCTCATTTTCAGTGCGATCGGTAGCACTTTAGGAACATCATTGCGGCGTGTATCTGGCAGTACGGGATTTGGAGTAAGTATACTCATTGTATTGGGCTATTATTTTCTCGTATTTTTAACCAATAGCCTAGGCAATTTAGGGATTCTGTCGCCGATGACGTCGGCATGGCTCCCCAATTTAGTCACGACTGGGATTGCCATTTGGCTGTTGCTCCGTATGGAGCGTTAGCGGATATCTAGAACGCTTTGGCTATGCTCTCCTACTCTAAATAGATCTCCCAAATTTCTCTTTAAAAGAGTTGATCTCTGAGGTAGACCCCAGTTTTGGGTTTGGGCGATCGCAGCGATACCTATAGCAACAATGAGGAATATGGCGCGTAATAGGATGACATTATTCCCGCCATTATGGTGATTACTGATCCTGACAATACGAGGTCTAACGTTGCCCATCACCTGCCGCAGATAAGCGTTGTATCATAGTCGATCAACTTTCGGCGGTCGGGTGCATGGGCGTTGTTATCCCGCGTTTTGGACTTCAGTGATTGACATAGGTTTTAAACCTTCCGTTCACTAACCTCTGACTGGCTCTTAAGGGGTTTTAGAGACCTCATTACCCTGATTTAGTAGTGCCCAACTCACAAAACCAATGGCTAGCATAACAAGCCCAGTTCTGAACCAATGCCAATTTGACCAAATTTCAATCTTTTCTGCAACATCAGTAAGATCGACAGCGTGAGTTACGAATTCTGCATTTGCGCCTGCGAAATAAATCGGAAAGGTGATCGTACATAGGAATAAAGAAATCAAACCTAAACCCAATGGTAATCGATTAGTAGGGTTAGATCGCCACGATGTCGCTAAAGCAGCAATAATCAACAACAATGACACCATATTCAGAGGAACCATAATGGTCGGAAATCGGAAGAAATTCTCACCCATCCATGACAGAAATATATCAGGTTCTGCTGCCTGCCAAAATTTAACAATGGCAATCGCAATGAATAGCAAAGCACCTGAAAATAGACTCAATGCAATGAGTGCCAGCACTTGAAAGAGCGACGAAATTTTAGCCATGATAATTCCTCTTAATTCACATTGCTTAAACTACATCAAAGCGCGTTGAGGCTCTGATAGGGTGACTTGGATGGTAATCTTGCCATCATTGAGTAACCAAGGTCGAATCGTAAAGGTTCGAGCGCCACTCGTATGCATAGGATCAGCCTGTGCAATCTTCTGGGCTTCTTCGACAGAACTGGCTCGGTAGATTAACAAGCCATCTCCTTCAAAATATTGACCGTCATCCGTCCAGAGTGGTCCTGCCCCAAACAATACATTTCGGTCTTCCAGTTCTCTTAAGTAGGCTCGATGCTCGACAAGATTTTGCTTGACAGATTCTAGGTTCTTGGCAATGGAAGTAACCACATAAAGTTGCAGCCTTAGAGAATTTCCTGAACCTTCGATAATTTTGTTAGCTTCGACGCGATCGCTCATATTTCATGCTCCTTATGAATCTCAACTTTAAGCAATTTGTGGCAGCACATCTTGAAACAGAACTTGAAGTAACTGTGTACCTTCAGGTCGGCTCCAATCCTGCGCCAGTTCCGCCATCATCGTATTAGTTGCGGTTAGCATCACTCCTTCGCGCTCCATTCGTCGTCTCGACATCTCTTCCGAAATCTCAAAAGGCGATCCTGAAGCATCCATCACGGCTTGAACTTGATAGCCTTCCTGATGTGCACTGATTGCAGGGAAAACAAGACAAACATCGGTCGTCACTCCCGCCATGATCAAGTTTTTTCGTCCAGTGGCTTCAACGGCTGCTTTAAAGTTTGCATCATCCCAAGCGTTGACAATACCTGCTCGTTTGATACGAGTTTCAAAGGCTTCTGGCAGAATTTCAGCTAATTCAGTCAAGAGCGCCCCCTGAATATTTTCCTCTTGACTACTGGTAAGAATTACCGGAATGTTTAGAATTCTCGCCGTCTTCGCCAGGGCTAAAGTATTCCGTTTAACTACTTCTAGCGAAATGTTGTGGATCAATTTCATCGTTCCAACCTGGTGATCGATCAACAGCAATGCTGAGTTTTCAGATGTAAAAATACTACTCATTTCAGTTTCCTAGTGCTTTTGGGGTTCGCAATGGTTTAATGCTCTGATTATCGATTCTTGACACCCAAAATCGCAAGTAGGCACATAAAAATGCTATACATACAAATATGTGTGTATAAATTTCAAGCCATGAATACCAAGAACCAAAATAATGTTCTAGATTCGCACCCTTATCTGCGTCAGACCCTCGATTTGATAGCGGATAAGTGGATTGTTGCGGCTTTGTATATTCTTTCTCACGGGACAAAGCGTTATGGAGAAATGCAAAGGGAAATCGGAGATATCTCACAACGAATGCTGACTCGTACATTACGAGATCTAGAGCGCAATGGGCTAGTGCATCGCAAAGTATATCCTGTTGTGCCGCCAATGGTTGAGTATTCACTGACTCCGCTGGGCAAAACACTGAATGAAGTCTTGAAAGCTCTCTGTGACTGGTCAACGGATAACTTTCAACAAGTGGAAACTTCGAGAGCAATTTATGATGACGTTGAAAAGGAATAAGAGACAGCTTAATTTTGACCTTTGACAAGTATCCTCTAGATTGCTGTCACAACCTTTAATTGAAGCGGGATAACTATTTATTGTGCTGCTTGCTAGCGGTCTAACTACGCTTACAGCGGTATAATACCGCTGCCAATCGGCATAATACTCTGAATTTTAGGAATTATACAGATTCTAACAGTTATAATCCCCTGTGCTCCCGAAGTTAGACCGTTAGTCAGCGGCATAACTTCAGAAATACCGTAGTTATGCCGCTGACTAACGGTCTAACTACGCCCTTGGGACTGGAATTATACCGCTAGCTAGCGGCATAACACCCATAATCTGGGAATTATACAGATTGGGAGCGGCATAACTTCACCGCCTGAGAATGTAATTATGCCGCCAACACCAACGTCTCAACCGCCCCAACTCCTGGATCAGGTTAAACATATCGTTCGACTCAAGCACTTGAGTCCAAGGATCGAATCCTCCTATCTGTACTACATTCGCGACTTCATCATCTTTCACAACAAACGACACTCCAAAGATATGGGGACAAAAGAATTTTGCGACTACCTAACCCATCTATTTGAGTATCGCCAAATCACGATCTGCGATGGAAAAGGGGCAGTTGATCGCATCACAATGTTGCCTCTCTCGCTGGTAGAACCCCTCCAAGAACAACTACGCCAAGCAAAACTACTGCACCAGCAAGACTTAACCGCCAACCCCGTGGGCAGGCATCCAAGTCCTCGCCAGCAAACTCGCATCCGTTGGAATTCTGCATATCTTCGTCTATGGCGAACTGGGCCGCTGGGAAATCCGCCTCATGCAAAAAGTGATCGCCCCCTTGCAAAAGCGCGATCGCACACCGCAAACCCATAATCGCTGGTATCTTGAAAACAAATCCCTTGCCTGCTTTCCGTTATGATGCCGTCGGATCCGTTTGAACTCGCGCAACAAAGTCTCTGTGTTCCCGACCCGTGTGATCTCCTAACCCCCAGAACCGAACCCATCAAACTCGGGGTTTTGGCCTCCGGTTCTGGCAGTAACTTTGCGGCCATTGCCGAGGCGATCGCCCAGCAGCAGCTCGCCGCCCACATTGAAGTCTTGATCTACAACATCCCCAACGCCAAAGCCGCCGAACGGGCACAGCACCATAACATCCCTACCCAACTCCTCAACCATCGGGACTATCCCAGTCGCGAAGCCTTAGACCAAGCCATTGTGGCAGTGTTACAACGCTACAACGTCGATCTGGTGGTCATGGCCGGATGGATGCGTGTCGTCACCCCTGTCTTGCTCGAAGCCTTTGCCCAACGGGTGTTGAATATTCACCCTAGTTTGCTGCCGAGTTTTAAGGGTCTCCATGCCGTGGAACAAGCCCTAGCTGCTGGGGTCAAAATTACGGGTTGCACCGTCCATTGGGTTGTGCCGGAAGTGGATAGCGGTCAAATTATCATGCAAGCCGCTGTGCCCGTTTTACCGGGGGATACCCCAGAAACCCTCCACGCCCGCATTCAAGTCCAAGAACACCGCATTATGGTTGGGGCGATCGCATTGGCCACTGCCCAAATTGAGACCTTGGCGTTGGATCCGGTCGTCATTTGAATAAAATGTAAAAATCAGACGTATTTTCAAACCACTTCCATGCATTTAACCGTTGAAATTGAACAGGAAGAAGATGGGCGATGGATTGCTGAAGTTGTAGATTTACCAGGTGTTCTGATTTATGCCCAAACCGTTGAATCGGCAATCGAACAAGTTCAAGCGCTTGCATTTCGGGTTTTGGCTGATCGATTTGAACATGACGAAAGTAGTTCAGGATGGGTCAGCAGGAACACTGGGATGCCTTAGCATAGTGGGTTGAGATGCAAAGGTGATTTGTGTCGGGAGAGCTTTGTTGTGTATGTAGATTGGTCAGTTATGGGGTTACCACTAAGGCGTTGGACGGTCTGGGTTTTGGTCGGGTGTCTGAGCATTCTGGCCTTGGGTGGTTGTGACATCTCTCAATTTCGCGCATCGGCAGCGCGGGTGCCGCAACTGGTCCTCAGTAGCCTGACGGATCCAAAAACCTTTAACGCCGTCCTCAGCCAAGAAGCCAATGATGTTTTACCCCTCATTGGCGAAGGACTGATTACGGAAAATGGGTTGACCGGAGCCATCGAACCAGCCTTAGCCGAGTCCTGGACCGTTTCCCCCGATGGCAAGCAAATTGTCTATACCCTGAAAAACAACCTGAAATGGTCAGACGGTCAACCCCTCACTGTTGATGATGTCGTGTTTACCTACAACGATGTCTACCTCAACAAAGACATTCCCACCGACTTTCGCGATATTTTGCGGGTGGGCAAATCTGGCGCACTGCCCACTGTCACCAAACTGGATGACCGCCGGGTCGAATTTTCAATTCCCGAACCTTTTGCCCCCTTTTTGCGCGTGACCGGGGCCGGGATTTTACCCAAACATATTCTAGAACCCTCGATTAAAACCAAAGACTCCGAGGGCAAACCGAGATTTCTCTCCGTGTGGGGCGTGAATACGCAACCTTTGTCCAATATTGTTGTCCCTGGTCCTTACGTCATTGAAAACTATCGAGTGGGAGAACGGGTCATTTTGCACCGCAACCCCTACTATTGGCGCAAGGGCACGAAAGGCGAACCGCAGCCCTCCATTGAACGCATTGTGATTCAAATTGTGGAATCCACCGATACGGATCTATTGCAATTTCGGTCCGGTGGCATTGACATAACAGGGGTAACCCCAGACTATTACTCCTTGTTAAAGCGAGAAGAAAAACAACGGGGTTTCAATATTTATAATGGGGGGCCATCTCTCAGTACGCTATTCATGTCTTTCAACCTGAATAAGGGTCAAAATAAAGCGGAAAAACCCTTTGTCGATCCCATTAAATCCAAGTGGTTTAATACGGTGGAATTTCGGCAGGCGATCGCCCATTCCGTAGATCGCCGTAAAATGCTCAACAACATCTACCAGGGCTTGGGCGACTTGCAATATTCTATGATTCCAGTTCAAAGCCCTTACTTTTTGTCCCCTCAGAAGGGGCTTAAAAGTTACGACTATAACCTCGATAAAGCAAAAGATCTACTCAAAACGGCTGGATTTAAGTACAACGCAAATAATGAGCTTGTAGATGCCGAGGGCCATCGGGTCCGATTTTCCCTGATTACCAATGCGGGCAACAAAATTCGCGAAGCCTTGGGTGCCCAAATCAAGCAAGACTTAGCCAAAATTGGCATTCAGGTCGATTTTAACCCTATGGCTTTCAATGCCTTGGTCGATAAACTCAACAATTCCAAGGAGTGGGATTGTTACCTGTTGGGATTTGGCGGCGGCGGTGTGGAACCTAACAATAGTTTTAATATTTGGGCGGTCGATGGTGGGTTGCACACCTTTAACCAAGGACCGAATCCTGGTGAACCGGCCATTCCGGGACGAACTATCTCCGATTGGGAGGAAAAAATCAGCGATCTCTACATTCGAGGTGCTCAGGAACTTGATGAACCCAAGCGAAAAGCCATCTATGACGAAGTGCAACAACTGGCACAGGAATATTTGCCCTTTATTTACCTGATCAATCCGCTGTCCTTTGAAGCCGTACGCGATCGCGTCCAGAATGTGAAATACTCAGCCCTCGGCGGCTCCTTGTGGAACCTCTACGAATTGCAAGTGAGACCCTAAGCGCTGACAGATGGAGCAGTCAGATGGGTGCGATCGCCCCCTTAATCCGTTTCAGAACCTGCAAAACGTCCCACAATTCATTGCGGCGGCGGGCAAAGAGCGAGAAATCGTCGGAGATATCGTATTGGGGCGTGGGCAGGTGGACCGACTTCACAAAC
>JBAVRC010000675.1:0-4977 GCA_049694615.1 Thermosynechococcaceae cyanobacterium
GCCTCTGACTCAGAAATTGTGTTGGCCGATGGTCGCATCGCAACCATTGCGGAAATTTATCGACAGCGCCAAGCCCAACTGTTTACCTTACAGCCCAATTGGCGATTTGGCTTGACCCAACCGACTGCATTTATCGATGATGGACTCAAGCCTGTATTTCGAGTCACTACCCGGCTGGGCAAAACCGTCGCTTCAACCCTGACCCATCCTTTTCTCACCCTGCAAGGTTGGCAACCCCTTGCCAATCTACAACCGGGGACCAAGGTTGCTGTTCCACGCAAACTGCCTGTTTTTGGGAACCAAACTCTAAGAGATTGCGAAGTCAAGTTGTTGGCCTATTTCATTGGCGATGGGGGATTAACCGATTCGGTTCCTGAATTTACCAATGGGAATCCTCACCTCCAGGAAGACTTTGTTCAGGCCATACAGGATTTTGGTCCGCACCAGATCCGCATGGAAACATCCGGGGGCACGCGAACACCAACTTTCAATATTTCTGCGGACCCTGCGTTTGTTCAGGTCCAACGCAAACAATTTGGGCATCAGTTGCAGACCCATTTGAGGCAACGGTCGCTGTCTAAAGTGGCCCTTGCACAACAATTGAATGTGAGTCCTTCTCTGGTGACGCGATGGACGAAAGGTTTAGGGGTTCCCAATGCGGATACATTTCAGGTTTTGTGCCAAATCTTGCACCTCCAACCCGATGTGTTAGCGCCTCAGGGCATAGCACCCCTATCCCAACAAGGACAAAACCAGCTCAAGAATTGGTTGCAATCGTTAGGGCTGTGGGGGAAAAATGCTCACGCCAAGACCGTTCCAGGAATTGTGTTTCAATTGCAGCGATCGCAATTAGCCCTATTCTTGAATCGTCTGTTTGCCACCGATGGTTGGGCCACCGTCCTGGCTAGTGGTCAGTCCCAGTTGGGGTATTGCAGCGTCAGCGAAAAACTGGCTCGACAAGTGCAGCATCTTCTGCTGCGGTTTGGGATCATCGCTGCCCTGAAACAGCGAAAGGTCAAGTATCAAAATACCCGAAACATTGCTTGGCAGTTAGATATTACTGATGCCCAGTCCATCCAGACATTTATCCAGGACATTGGTATTTTTGGCAAAGAGCCTGCCTTGGCCCAAGTGCAACAAGCGATTCATCAGCGACGCTACCAAACCAACCGGGATCTCATTCCGATTGAAATTTGGTCGCAATTGGCAACAGCCAAAGGTGCCGAATCCTGGCAGTCTCTGGCACAACGGGCGGGTATTCAGGGCTATAGCAATATTCATGTTGGCCAACGGGCTTTATCCCGACATCGCCTAGAAACCCTGGCGATCGCTCTAGAAGATGCTCCTCTCCAAGACCTCGCCACCAGTGACGTGTATTGGGATGAAATTGTGTCGATTGAACCGCTGGGAATGCAGCAGGTTTATGACCTCACCATTCCGGATACCCATAACTTTGTGGCCAATGATATTTGCGTCCACAATACGGCCCTCAGTGTGCAAATTGCGCGTCAAATCTCGGAAATTCATCGTCAGGGGGTGGCGATCTTTAGCTTAGAAATGTCCAAAGAGCAGTTGGTGCAAAGACTTCTGGCCAGCGAATCCGGCATTGACAGCAACTATTTAAGAGCAGGTCGCATCCAAGAAAGTCAGTGGAAACCGTTGAGTCAAGCCATTGGTAATCTCTCCCAACTGCCTATCTATATTGATGATTCCCCCAATCCAACCCTGAACGAAATTCGTTCCAGTGCTCGACGCCTTAAAGCAGAGCGTCCAGAGGGGCTAGGGTTGATTCTGTTGGATTATTTGCAACTCATGGGCGGCGGCGATGCCACTGACGGTCGGGTGCAGGAATTGTCCCGCATTACACGATCGCTCAAAGCCCTGGCCAGGGAGTTACAGGTTCCCATCATTGCCTTATCCCAGCTCAGTCGGAGTGTCGAGTCGCGACAGGTCAAACGTCCCCTGATGTCGGACTTACGGGAATCGGGAGCCATTGAACAAGATGCTGACTTGGTGGTGCTGCTATACCGTGATGACTACTACAATCCCGATAGCCCGGAAAAAGGCATCTGCGAACTGATTATTGCCAAGCATCGCAACGGACCTGTGGGAACCGTCAAGTTGCTCTTTCAACCGGGGCAAACCAAGTTTTTTAATTTGGCCCGACAAAATTAATGACACTGTTGGATTAGAAAGCAACCAAGACCTCGACTAATCGGACATTTTTGCTGCGCACAACGGGCATACTACACGAAAGCTGCCCAGGGGTTGGACCGTTCGTATTTCGTCTGGTTTGAACCTGACCCATGGGTCCACCGCATTTTGTAACATTGACCCTCATTATCGCTATGGCCTTAAGCCGATCAGATGGATCCAAATCGGAACCTGAACGCAAAACCGGAACCCAACACCAGCCCTCGTTAACACGCAACGTTTTAGTCAACTTGGCAATCCGTATTGCTGGAGTGGTCTTGCTCACTTCAGGGATCAGTTATGTCCATTTAATGAATCGGTTGTCTGCGGATACGCAAGCCAAACTCAGTAAATATATCAATGAACGCGGCAAACGCGAAGAAGCCATCTTCATGTTGGCAGAAGATAACCACCGTTTACTTAAAAAGGCCGCCCTGCAAGCCTTTCAGACCGAATCTCATCCCGGTTGGGAAACTCGGTTTCGCCAAAAATTCTTTGCTTGGCCCGATGGAACCGTGCGCAATGTCCCCACCGGGACAACAGCCCAACAGTTTGACACGGAAGCCTTCCCCAGTGCTTTTGTGGGCAGAGGCGTTACTTTAACACCTGACTTCCAGCAAAGAATGGTGGCGTTTTACAATGTGGTCGAAAAGTATGGGGCTGGATGGCGTAACCGCTTCCTGGATACCTACATCAGCTTGCCCGAAGGGGCCAATATCGTACTCTGGCCAGGAGCCGCTTGGGGCATTGAGGCTGATCCCAAACTCAATATCCCCGCCGAGGAATGGGCCTATTTAGGCACCCGCCCGCATAACCCGCAACGCAAAACCCTTTGGACTGGGGTCTACTCCGATCCTGTCACCCAAGATTGGATGGTTTCAGCCATTACACCCATTGACGATGCCAAGGGGCGTCATTTGGGCAGTATGGGTCACGATGTTATTCTGACCGACCTGTTTCAGCGCACCATCAAAGATCACTTAGACGGAGCCTACAACCTCATTTTGCGGCCAGATGGTCGCATTATTGCCCATCCATCGCTGATGAGCCGGATTAAAGCCGACCAAGGCAAGTTAACGGTTCAAACCCTAGGCGATCGCCATCTCCTCAACATCTTTAATCTCATCGGTGCAGACCGCACGGGGCAGTTAGTAATTCACGACGCCACAGATAAAGAGTACTTAGCCGTTGCCAAGATCGAAGGACCCGACTGGTACCTGGTCACCGTCTACCCAGAATCCTTGCTGGAGGGGGAGGCGATGGCCATTGTCCATTTCCTTTTATTTCTGGGTCTAGGGGCATTAGTCGTTGAAATCTTTTTGTTATGGACAGTGCTGAATCGACGGGTTTCGGTTCCATTACAGAACCTTTTAGATCCCATTGCCAAACTCTCCTCCGGGGATTTCCACGTCCAACTCGATACACAGCGCCGGGATGAATTAGGGCGTTTGGCCCTTGCCTTTACCAGCATGGCCAATCAGTTGCAAACGGTCTTTGGCACCTTGGAGCAACGCGTAGAAGAACGCACGGCCCAACTTAACACTGCCAAGCAAGCCGCAGAAGTGGCGAATCAGGCCAAAAGCGACTTTTTAGCTCGCATGAGTCATGAATTGCGCACGCCCCTCAATGGTATTTTGGGCTACACGCAAATTTTCCAGCGCGATCGCACCCTGTCGCAACAACAACACGGTGGCATTCAGATCATTCATCAATGTGGCACCCATCTGCTGACGCTGATTAACGACATCTTGGACCTAGCCAAAATCGAAGCCCGCAAGATGGATCTGAATCCAATCGCTCTGCGCACCAAAACCTTTTTGGACGGAATTGCAGATATTGTCTGCCTGCGATCGCGTGAAAAAGGTATCGATTTCCAGTACGAGCCAGTCGGCGATTTACCCGTCGGCATTTGTGCGGATGAGAAACGGTTACGACAGATCCTGCTCAATCTTTTGGGCAACGCCGTGAAATTTACCGAGCGCGGGCAGGTGGTATTCCGTGTAAGCAGCGTGCCTGCGGCTGATCGCGACAACAACATCAAACTCCGGTTTGCAGCCATCGATACTGGGGTGGGCATTGCACCCGAAAACCTAGAACGCATTTTCCGCCCTTTCGAGCAAGTCAGCCATGCGCAACATAGTGCAGAAGGCACTGGACTCGGCTTAGCGATCTCACAGCAACTGGCCGAATTGATGGGAGGGCACCTGAGTATTCAAAGCCAAGTCGGCCAAGGTTCAACCTTTACCTACGAGGCTATTTTTCCTCTGGTCCAGGAATGGTCAGCCCCGGCAATAGGCAACACAGCTCCCATTAAGGGCTATGAAGGACCGCGTCGTACCCTATTAGTCGCGGACGACAAAATTGAAAATCGTTTGGTGTTGGTCAGTATGCTGGAACCCCTTGGTTTTGAGGTGGTTCTGGCCCAAAATGGTCAGCAAGTCGTCGAGATGGCTCAAGCATTGCATCCCGATTTAATCCTGACTGACTTAGTCATGCCCATCAAAACTGGCTTTGAAGCGGTACAAGACATTCGACAGATTCCCGCGCTTCAGGATGTTCCCATCATTGCTACCTCTGCCAGCATTATGGACCGAGTCCGCGAAGATTGCCAGTTTGTTGGATGTCAAGCCTTTTTACCCAAACCAGTGGATGAGGCACAATTACTGGCCTTTTTGGGCGAGTATCTACATCTGGGCTGGACCTATCAGACAGAAGCAACCGCAGAGATTGCTGAGGTTGCCTTTGATGACGAACCAACCCCTCAGACCTGGGTTGTACCTTCCC
>JBAVRC010000676.1:0-10974 GCA_049694615.1 Thermosynechococcaceae cyanobacterium
ATCGCTTTCCCTTGAGTTTAGGCTAACTCGTAGCTTCACACTACCCTGCTGGGTAAACTTAATTGCATTTCCCAAAAGATTAATTAAAACTTGGCGTAACTTACCCTCATCTGTCTGGATAAATTGAGGTATTTCTTGAGCACACTCAAAATCAAATCTAAGATTTTTTGAACTTGCCTTTATCGATAGCATTTCATGAATTGACGAGAGCAGAACCTGTAGATCGAAGCTCGTTTCATATAATGTCGTTCGGCCCGACTCAATTTTAGCCATTGTCAATACATCATTGATCAACGTCAGCAAATGTTCTCCACTTCGATTGATAATAACTAACTTTTTTTTATGCTCAGGCGAGATTGATGGATCTCGATAAAGCAGTTGACTATACCCCAAAACTGCATTAAGAGGAGTACGAAGTTCATGGCTTATATTCGCAAGAAAGTCGCTTTTAGCACGATTTGCCTGTTCCGACAGTTCCTTGGCCCGTTCTGCTTCTTGTTTAGCAACGCGTAACTCTGAAGTGCGATCCCTTACCTTTTGTTCAACCGAGGCATAAAGCTGTGCATTTTCTAGAGAAATTGCAGCTTGAGCGGTCAGAAGTTGAAGCACTTCCAGTCGATCCGTCGTGAATGCTTCAGTCGCTAAGTTATTTTGTAGATAGAGAATACCAATTTGCTTCCCCTGACGTTGGATCGGCATACACAATATTGAGCGCGGCTGATACTTAACCACATAGGGATCCGTCGCAAATTTTAATTCTGCGTTAGCATTAGATAGCACTAATGCCTGCTGTGTGCGCCAAACGTAGTTGATGACTGACATCGGTACCTTTTCGAGCGCTTGGGTTTGCTCGGAAAACAGCGTATGCCGTTTGATATGGCATGTTTCCATTGTGCAGTGAGCCTTGAGAACCAGATCGCTCTCCGCTATGAGCAGAAGAGATCCCTGTTCAGCGCCTGCATTCTCAATGACCACCGCCATAATTGTCTCCAGAAGCTTGTCCAGATCAATTTCTTGGGACAGGGCTTGAGACGCTTGCATCACAGCGGCCCAATCCAAAATATTGGTTTGGCTTGTAATGCTAGTCTTTTCCGAAAGGGTTGTTAGCGGGTTGATCTGGGAATGGGTTTTAGATTCTTGAAAAATACTTTGCAGGTTGGGGTGACGTTGCTCTAAGTCACGCAGTTTCGCTTTAGCACCCCAGCGTTCGTAGGCATAATAGGCGTTAATCAGGTATGTTTGGGCAATTGTTGTTTTCCCCCATCCCAGATAAAATAGCCCAGCAAGTTCATGAGCCAAGGCTTCTTCATTAAGGTATTCATTCTCTTGGGCAAGAGCGATCGCTTGATCATAAGCTGCGATCGCTTCAAGATACTGTCCAAGAACCCGGTGCCGTTCTGCTTGAACCAAATAGTATTTATGTAAAAAATTCATTGGGGCACTATCGGCCCATTTCTTTAACTGCTCGGTTTGCTTTTCAGCAGCCTCTAAAATGCTGTTTCGCCCAGCTAGTTGCTCATCAGTACAGGTAGCCAAGAGCGACAAGATGCGGTAAAAATAAAAGACAACGACAACGACTCTGCAATGCACTGAATCTAAATAGGCTTCAGCCAATTCAGAATTCTGTAGCGCTTCAGAATAGTCACAGAATAGATAGCAAAGGTGTAGTTTATACAGATATAACAGGAAAATTGCTTGCCTATTTGCCGTCTTCTGAAAATACGGCAACATTATAGACTCATCAAGAATTTTGCCGCTTAGTATTTTAGAACTTTGAGTATCATCAGTCAGGTTCAAAACAGCTTGCCAGCAAATATCATAAAACTTAAGAGTAACTTCCTGATTTAAGTGAGTTACACTTTCATAATATTGAGCCATTTCCCACTCGAGTTCCGTCAACGACTTTCCACACCATAGTGAATGTTCAATATACTCAACAAGTGAAAAACTTGCATGAACAAAATCACCAATCTCAAGACTCAATGCATAATTATTTAACAAAGAAACCAATGTCTCTTTGAGATGGTTTTTCCAGCAGCTAATGAATAAATTGAATGCAAAATTAACTTTAGCAAGATGCTCTTTTATGCTAATTCTGTTACTAAGTGTAACCCCAAGCTTCCCGAAATCATGAACGATATTTATATTATCTGATGCCGTCCAAAGGATAACTCCATATGCAATATAAGCCCAAGAAGAAATAGGACAATTACCATGCTTTAGAGATAAATTGATTAATCTTAAAATCTGAACTGAAAAAAGAATAGGATTATAAGAATACGTGATTGGTAAGAGTTGACCTAAAATTTCCATAATGACTAGTTTTTCTGGATCAGTCATCATGGGCAAATTTACTAAATCTTTTATAGCGTAATTGCTTAGTAGCAGTTGCGTTTCTTGAAACTGAATTTGAAAATCTTGACGCTGGGGCTGTTCCAGTATCTGAATGCCCAATAAATTGAGAGCCGACAAACCTGTGTTAATCGCTTTTATAACCTGGCCTTGTGCTTTATAAGCTTCAACTCTGATCTGGTATGCTTTAACTCGATCTACATTTTGTTTCGTCTTCGTCTCAATTTCTTGCGTTAGAACTTTCACATTCTCATAGAATCCCATCAGTAAAGCAGATTCCGCTGCGCCACAATGCAGTGCTAACATTAACTCATACTCAGTATCCCACCCATTAGGACTGAGTAGTTGTATCCCTGTTATACAGTGCTTTGAGGCATCTGTATATGCAGTCGCTGTTTTAGCTTTTTGTCCTGCCCTTAAATTTAACTTTGCAAGTTTTATGCGTTCCGAATTAATTTGAATATATTCAATGCCAATATTCAGTTGGTTGACAATCTCAAAGATTTTTTCTTTTTGTTCTACAGTAGAAAGTGTGTTTAGCAAATAGTATCCAATTTTAAGATGTAATATTTTTTGCTGATCTTGAGGAATTAATGAATAGGCTGCTTGCTGCACCCGATCATGAACAAAATAGTAGGTATATTCCTCCTCATCGGTCACGGATTCAAAGGAACTTGAGTTCATTTCCTTGGCTGCGATATCTTGCTGTCCTAGATGCAAGGTCCTTGCTTGGCCTAGCTTATATACTGCACTATCTGAGATTACTAACCCAGTCTGTAAAGCTTCCCAAAGACTAGTCTGTAATTCGGCTAGGGGCATATCTACTAAATTCTCTAAAAATTTTTCAGAAAAAGAGCCTCCCTGACAAGCGGCGACTCGTAGAATTTCTTGTGTTGCTGGAGACAGTTTTTGAATCTGAAATGCCACAAATTTAACTACATTATTTGTGGGTGACAGCGCCTGAATTTCAAGTAAATCCCATTGCCATATTTTTTTGTGTATTCAAAACTAATCAACCCTTCTTGGTAAAAATTTTTGAAGAGTTGAACACTGAAAAATGGGTTCCCCTGAGATGTACTGTAAATTACTTGAGCAAGGGGAAAAGCAGAAGCAATTGAGCAGTTTAAAGTATCTGCAATTAAATGAGTTAAGTCCTTGACTTGGAGGGGCATCAGGTTGATTGAAGCTGACGCAATTCCAGCCTTTTTGATTCCATCAATGGTTAATTGCAATGGATGGGCTGAAGAGACTTCTTCACTGCGATAGGCTCCGATGATAAAAATATAAGAAGTAGACTTTTGAGTAATTAGAAATTGGATTAATTGCAAAGATGCGAAATCTGCCCACTGTAAATCATCCAAAAAAATTACTAAAGGATGAGTCTTATTAGGAAAAAGTTGAATAAAGCTTTGAAAAAGTAATTTAAACCGATTTTGGGCAGCAATCGGTTCAAGTTCTGATACCAAAGGCTGCTTGCCAATCAGCAATTCCAGTTCAGGTAGCACTTCGATTAATACCTGACCGTTATCTCCTAGAGCCTCTAGAATCTTCGTTTCCCAATCTTTAATGTTTTGGTCACTTTCTGTGAGAAGTTGTTGAATAAGGCTCCTACATGCCTGAACTAGCCCTGATAAAGGACTATTATTCTGCAACTGATCAAACTTGCCACGGATAAAGTAGCCCCCCTGTCGGGCAATGGGCTTATGAATCTCTTGGATGACGGTAGTTTTACCCATCCCCGATGATCCCGATACAAATATAATTTCTGTGCTGCCTTGTGCAGCTCGATTAAAGGCTGAGATTAAAGTCTCAACTTCTTGCTCTCGACCGTATAGCTTTTCTGAAATTGCAAAGCGATCTGAGATATCTTGTGTGCCTAACTCGAAGGAGTTAGAGCATTTACCTGCTGCCCAAAGCGACTGACAATGAATTAAGTCTACTTGTAGTCCATGTGCGCTTTGATAGCGATCCTCTGGCACTTTTTCCATTAATTTTAAGACGATTTGACTGAGCGCTAGAGGCAGCTCTAAATTGAGCTGGTTGGGTGGTGAGGAGATGCCAGCGATATGTCCATGGATCAGTTCCAGAGGAGTAGATGCTTGAAAGGGAAGCTGACCTGTCAGTAATTGATAAAAGGTCACGCCAAGCGAATAAAAGTCTGTCCGATAGTCCACTCCGCGATTCATTCGGCCTGTTTGTTCTGGTGACATATAGGCCAATGTGCCTTCCAGCAGTTCAGGATTGTGCGCACCTTGACTTTCTCTTGTTAAACAAGATGCAATACTAAAATCAATAAGCTTAACTTCAAGCGTTGCTGGATGAATTAATATATTTTCTGGTTTGATGTCTTTATGGATGACTTTTTGGCGATACAGACCATCTAGAATCTGTGCGAGTTGAAGTGCAATAGAGAAAAACGTGTTGAGTGAAATGGGTTGAGTGCTATTTTCATTGGTGGGAGAATGAGCTTGTGAGCGATCTTGGCTAGCTTGATTTGCAATAAAATCATGCAGCGATATACCACCATAATCTTCCAAAATGAGTGCAAGTCCCTTTTGGCTTTGCTCTAAACTATAGGCTTTCAGCACGCCAGGTACATCCAGTCTTTGGAGAATGGCGTATTGATGCCGAAACCGAGCTAGTTCTGTAAGGGTTGGATAGGGGTTTTTGAGAATTTTGACAATCACACTTCGCTGGTCGGTTTTTCGTTGTCCTCTGTAGACGAGCGTTTGAGCTCCATCGTAAAGTTTTTCTAGAATTTGGTAACCTTTCAGCGTATATGGCATATTTTTTATGACAAAGGTTGCACATGAAAATTCTTCAAACGGTTCTGCTGGTTGAGCAACCGATTGTTGCTAGGGTACCCAGTTGTGTTGCCCGTTTGTTCATTTCTGGTGCAATAAAATTGACAAGCCTTTCTGCTACACCTTGCTGATCAAGCGATACTTCTCGACTTCGTGGCCTTTTTTACGGGAGTCTTTTAAGAGAAGGGTCACGAGAGGGGAGGTCATTAACGTTGTGACGATCGCCATAATGACCATAATCGTAAATAAAGTGGGTGTAATTACGCCTTGCTCTAAACCAATATTGAGAATAATGAGTTCCATGAGACCACGGGCATTCATGAGTGAACCAATGGTTGCTGCATCTCGCCAGTTTTCTCCAGCTACCCGTGCTGCCAGCATGCAGGCTATACCCTTGCCAAGCACTGCAATCGTCACAAGAAAGGCTGTAATCAACCATAGTTGTGGGGTATTGACCAATCCAATTTGAGTATTGAGTCCCGAAAATACAAAAAAGATAGGTAAAAACAATGAAGTTGTTAGAACCTCCATTTGGGTATGTACCTGTTGAGCAAATTCACCCCGAGGCATGACGGTTCCTAAAATAAATGCACCAAATACTGCATAGATTCCAATGAAGTCTGTAAACCACGCACAGAGCATTAAGGCAACCAACACAAAAAGCAATGTCTGGCGAGTCACTTCGCCGTCCCGCTGAGTCCAACGCGTAAAAACTCGAAGCTTGGGTTTTGCGATAAAAACCATTGCCAGAGCATAAAACAACCCACCTCCAACCGCTAAGAACGCAATACTGGATGAGCTTTTAACGCTCGCAAGGACAATTGCAAGCAAACACCAGGCAATGGCATCGTCCATAGATCCGGCGGCCAAGGCTAAAGTACCCATGCGGGTTTTTGCAATGCCTCGCTCATAGAGTATTCGTGCCAGCATTGGAAAGGCTGTAATGGACATGGAGGCACCCAAATACAATGCAGCCGTCCAGAGATAAATGCCTGGAGCAAACAAGCCATCGTTTTGATAGATGAAAAGCGTTGCTATTGCACCCAGTACAAACGGAGCTAGAATCCCCATGCCAGAGACTAAACTAGCGCTACGAAGGCGATGTTTAATCAGATCTGTATTGAACTCTAGTCCGATTAAGAACATGTAAAGCACCAGACCAATCTGGCTCATCGCAAACAGAATGGACATAGACGGATGAGGAATTTTAGTGCCATTTTCTAAAAGTAATGGCATTTTTGGAAAAAGCCATTGCTGAAGGTCTGGCGCTAATATTCCGAAGAGGGACGGACCTAGTAAAACTCCAGCAATCATCTCGCAGACTACATCGGTCTGGCCTAAATAGCGCCGTCCTAAGATACTAACGATGCGGCAAACGGATAGGATTGCAGCGAGCTGTAGTAATAGTTTTAAGACGAGTTCAAAGTTTGACATCAATGAGCACCCTATTGTCTGGGCTGAAAGGCTTTATGCTTGGGCTATCTTCGGTTCGTGCAAGATCTTGAGAAATTCGTAGGTACTGGGTAACTGCTTAGAGAGAGCGATCGCACGCTTTTGGATATCAGCAAAAATAGTTTCGGACTGATCCATAAATTTGGTGTTGTGCAGAAGCAGAGGCGGAACTTGATTGGGGTATATTCCCATACCTGCTAAAACGCAGTAGTAACTGGCACTGGGCCAAAAATTACGGAATTCATAGTCAAACTTAGAGTAGTAGTCAGAGGCATCAGTAATGATGGCACTTACAGGTTGTCCTGCTTTATAAAGCTCAATTTTTTCTTTGATCGAGTCCGAGATGGTGAGATCGTGGCGATTTGCTTTCCAAAAAGGAGTATCCTCGCGCGAGGTTGTAAAGTAGTGCATCTGCACGAAATCTCTACAGTCGTCGAACATGTAGTCAATTTCGGCGTTGAATCGATCTCGTAAGTGCGGTTCAAACGCTTTTGATGGCCAGTGTTTCACCAATTGATATAGCGCAGCGTAGATAAAATACAACCCGGTTGACTCCAGCGGTTCCAGGAAACAGGAGGAAAGACCAATGCCAACGCAATTGTTAACCCAAGAGCGGCGATTCCGTCCAACCCGAAACTTAATCTGCCTCAGCGGTTGATTTTCATCAAGATTCCAAAGTTGCTGAAACTCTCGGGTGGCTTCATCGCGAGAACAGAATTTGCTTGAAAAAACATAACCGCTGCCAAAGCGTCCCCGCATAGGGGTTTTCCAAGTCCAGCCATGCTTCATTGCGATCGCAGACGTGAAGGGCTCAACCCCATGCCGAGCATCGTCATGCGGAATAGCCGTTGCTACTGCAGAGTCGCATAACAGATAGTCGCTCATGTCAATGAAGGGTTCTTTCAGCGTCTTACCAATCAGCAGTGACCGGAATCCAGAACAGTCAATAAAAAGATCTGCACTATACTGCTGTCCTGTCTGGGTTAGAAGAGATTGAATATTACCATCTGGGCCGACCGTCACATCAACCACATCATCGACTATACGTGTAACGCCATGATCAATAGACCAGCGCATTAGGTAATCCGCGAGCAATTGGGCATCAAAGTGCCATGCGTAAAACGTTGCGCGCTTTCCATCGCGGAATCGAGGACTTAGCTTCTTATCAAAAAGAGTTGCCTCTGAATAACAGGCATTCTGCATCTTTTCCGTAGTTTGTCCCGTTAGGTATTTGCGGAGCCAATATTGCTGTATGGAAGTCCCCTCACAAACTGGCACACTTCCAAAAAAATGATAGAAGGAACTATTTTCTTTACCCGATTCCGGTGCTTTGTCCCAGTTAACAAATTTAATGCCAACTTTAAATGAACCGTTGACATGTTTCATCCATTCATTTTCAGGAATTCCAAGAAAATCAAAAAATACCCGTTGAAGATTGGGAATAGTAGCCTCGCCAACCCCAATGGTCTTGATGGTTTCAGATTCGATCAACGAAATTTTGACTTTTCCCTGTAATGCTTTGGCTAGATAAGATGCAGTCATCCAGCCACTGCTCCCACCACCTACAATAAAGATGCTTTTGATTGGTTCGTTCATTTTCAACTCCTCGGTATGTAAAGTAATAAAAGCCACAAAATCTCTATGTTCGACTTAAAAAATAGTGAAAAGTATTGTTTAAAGACGTACTGAAAGACACTCAGATCTGGCTAAAGATCTGTAGGCTATCAGTACTCTTCGTCACAAATGTAGAAGTCTACAGCGGATTGCAGCTTAGTGAGGCACAATCCAACAGCTCCAGCATTTCGGGTGCAAATTAGCAAAAGTCCTAAGTCACTTTGGGTTTCCTTATGTGACTGCGAGATATTGTAGTTATCACATCAATTCAAGACTGCCACTTTGCGTTCAGGCAGAATTACTTTATCCATCAAATATTCGATGGTTTGCTGACTGACGAACCCATTGCTAGATAGAATTTGACCGATAGGGATGGGATTAGATTTCTGTTCGTCGAGTGCTGCCTGTAATTGTTCGGTGTTGATTAGTTCTGCTTCAAGCAGGTATGCCCCCAAGCGCATAGGTTTGGCAGATGACGTTACCGATGCGGTTGAATATATACCTAATTCATTATTTTCTTCAGCTTGTCCATGAAATACAAATAATGAGTTTCTGGCCGCAATATGACGATCTAAATTGATGACTTTTTCTACTAAATATTCAATGATTTTCTGTTTAATCCATCCCTTCTCAATAAGTATTTGACCAATGGGGATAGGGGTCGTTTTTTGCTGGCTTAAAGCTTCTTGCAATTGCTCAGTCTTCAACAGTCCCGCTTCAATTAGGTAACTTCCAATAGGCTTGAAGGTGTGAGAGTTTTGGGCAATAGGTTGGGAAATTGTTTGGTCGAGGCAATGAGCTTTGGAATAAGTTAGAAGTTCGTCAACAAATTCCGCAAAAATCTCAAAAATATGTTCAACCAATTCAAAACTCTTTCTTTTGGACTCTTCGGTTAATTGAATACTTTCAATCAGTTGCTTTGATTTAGGGGAACAGTAGGTATGTCCAGTATCTACAATCAAGTGACTAGTACCAAAAAATCTATATTCTTGTTGCTGAGTCAGGACATGCAGTTCGCGAATAACCTGTGAAGAGACTTTCAATGCCGCATTGCCAGTTGCTTCTACAGCCTCAATCATTACTAACTTTTGAATAGGTGTTGCATCAATCGTAAGACGATATAACTCATACCCTACCCGCCGCGATGCGCGTGTTTCTTCGCTCCATAAAAATTTCAACGTGTTGGTGAATGGTTTAGATGGATTTAAAGCAAGTTTTTCCAAATCTTCTAGAAACCATACCCAGTGATGATCATCTTCGTAGGTATGCTTGTTAATAATTTCCTGAATCGGATCGTTAGTCGGTTCAACTCGGAACACCGATCTGTTCAACTCTCCAAAACTCATGATGAATGGTGCAGCGCAAGGTGCAAAGGCTAGCCTCTGCTTTGGACTAATGCGTTGATCTCGCAAATATTCAAAGAATGGCAGCTGAGAAAACTCTTGCTTCTTCTGTTCTACATACGCAAGGATTTCTTTCATGATTGTCCCCCCAGGATACTAATTCACGAATCATGCTAAGGCTATATGTATGTATGTTTCAATTTGTTTAATTATTTTTACACAGATTGACAAAGATAATATAAGTCTTAAGGTAGATTTTGAATCTTATAGGGGCACATTCCCCGCTTCTCTGCGGCAAAACCTTAAGCCCTTGTGCTGTGGGCTTTTCCTCCACCAGCAAGTCCATTTCGTTACCCCGCTGCAAGCAGACAGATTCTACACGGATTAACAAAAATAATATAAGCCTTAAGGTAGATTTTGAATCTTGGAATTTCAATTCACTATGACTTCAATCCCAACGCGCCAGCATTCTTTTCCATTGGATTGCGATCGCACTGCCCTGATCGTCATCGACATGCAAAACGACTTCTGTCATCCCGATGGATTTTGCGGTGTGCAATTGCAAGCCGATTTATCTGCTATGCGGGCTATTATTCCTCAAGTTCAAGCGGCGATCGCCTGGGCTAAAGCGTGTAACCTCCTCACGATCTACACCCGAGAAAGTCACAAACCCGATGGTTCCGACATCACACCCAGTAAACAGCAACGCTACATCAACGCGGGCTACCCTATCGGTAGTGTCGGAAAGATGGGGCGGTTTTTAATCCAGGGCGAAGCCGGAACTCGACTGATTGACGAGCTACACCCTCAGGACACAGACTGGCAGATCGATAAACCCGCCCAGTCTATTTTTGTCGGAACCGATCTGGGCGATCGCCTCCAGCAACGGGGAATTTCCCATCTGTTGTTTACGGGAGTCACCACCGAATGTTGTGTATTAGCTAGCTATCGTCACGCCAGCGATTTAGGTTTTTTCTGTTTATTGTTGGAAGATTGCTGTGCCGCATTAAACCCAGCCGAGCACCAAGCAGCTATTGATGTTCTCCTGTCCGAAAATGGTGCGGTGGGTTGGGTTGCGCCCTTAGCCCATTTACTCGCAGCTTGTGCTAACTCGGATGGATAAAGAACTATGGCCGCTGAGGTGGAGTCCCTGGCGATGTAAATAGACGGAAATAGAACGACTTAGCTATCTCTTTAAGGGGAAAGAACAGATACGTCAGAGGATTGATGGTAATGATAATGTCCCGGAAATCTCGTTTGGCTAAAGCAATAATCCCCCTAGCCACCCACCGGGCTGACATGGGCCCATAGGGGTTGAGTTGACTCCTGAAGGGGCCTAGAACCAACTTCCGAATCACGCAGGGTGCATCCAAGCGGCACAGGGTGATCAAATCTCCCAAGGTTCTTTT
>JBAVRC010000677.1:0-2974 GCA_049694615.1 Thermosynechococcaceae cyanobacterium
GCAGTACAATCCAGGAATACTGAAGAGGGCAAGGAATGCCTTGACATCTCAGTCTCCTCTCAATGCCGACGGAGTTAGCTGACGGGCTAGGGCTGAGAGTTGCCCTTCATTAACTGCTGTGGAGAGAAGTTAAGATAAGCCCCAAAGATGGTTCCCCCGTTCTTTGACCAAAAGTTAATTCTTAAATCTTTTGGTGAGATTAGGCCGACTGACTCATCATTATGTTTCCAGACCAACTTAACACTTCCAACGCAAACCATGCAAATAGAGCTTTTTAATCTGTAGCCTTGGATACAATTTCGATCCGTTATGTATCTTTTTGTTACGCTAATGAGAGTTCTTTCCGTGATGGCTCCTCATGTACCAGTCGCCCAAATCTTGGTCTGTTACAGACTGGTTAAAGACGGTCCCCGGTCATCCATTACCGCAATTACAGGCGGTTGATGCGCGCTGGCAGCATTGGCGATCGGGGCATCGCGATCAACCCCTATCTCCTGTGGTTGCCGTACAGTCCTCACGCTTAGGCGATCTCGACTGGGATGCGATCATTTGCGGGGGCACCTTAGGGGTGTTGCTGGGGGTGGTCCTGGTTCAACAAGGCTGGCGAGTTGCCATTATTGAACGCGGGGAATTGCGGGGGCGTCAACAGGAATGGAACACCTCGCGCCATGAATTACAGGTTTTGGTCGATTTGGAGTTGCTATCTCCCGCACAGTTGGAACAAGCGATCGCCAGTGAGTTTAACCCAAACCGCATTGCTTTCCACGGCGGGCCGACGTTTTGGGTTCGCGATGTGTTGAATGTTGGGGTAGACCCGGTCTATCTTTTGGACTGTCTGAAACACTGTTTCCTCGACCTGGGCGGTATTTTGCTGGAACATACTGCTTTTGAGCGAGCCACCGTGCATCCCGATGGGGTTTGTGTACAAGCGGGGGGGCGATCGCACACCGCCAAACTCGCGATCGACGCGATGGGGCATTTTTCGCCGATTGTGGCCCAAGCGCGCAGCGGCCAATGTCCAGAAGCCGTTTGTCTGGTGGTGGGCACCTGCGCCAAGGGTATTCCCGCTGGCACGACGGGGGACTTGATGGTGTCTTTGGCCCCCATTGAGGAAGGCAATCAATATTTTTGGGAGGCATTTCCGGCTAGGGATGGGCGCACCGCTTACCTGTTCACCTACGCCGACGTTAAGGCCCCGCAACCCAGTTTGGTGGACATGTTCGCCCATTACCTCCAGGCGTTGCCGGACTATCAAGGGGTTGCCCAAGCAGACTGGCACCCCCAGCGGGCCTTGTTTGGGCTGTTTCCCAGTTATCGCCAAAGTCCCTTGGTGTTGCCTTGGGCGCGGATGGTTGCGGTGGGGGACAGCAGCGGTTGCCAGTCGCCGCTGAGTTTTGGGGGGTTTGGCGCAATGTTGCGGCACCTCCGTCGCTTCAGTCAAGGGCTTCATGAAGCCTTAAGCAGCGATGCCCTATCCCAACCCGATTTAGCGCTGATCCAACCCTATCAACCGAATTTGTCGGTTACGTGGCTCTTTCAGCGCGCCATGAGTGTGCGGACCAATCAGACCTTAGCGCCCCATCAAATTAATACGCTGTTGTCGGTGGTGTTTCAGGCGATGGAGCATTTGGGAGACCCTGTGTTACGTCCCTTTTTGCAGGATGTGGTGCAGTTCGGTCCCTTGTATCGCACCTTGCTGCAGGTGTCGCTGCAAGCCCCTGGGATGATTCCTCAAATTTTGCAACAGGTGGGTCCAGCCGCGCTGCTGGATTGGATGGGCCATTTTGCAGCATTGGGAACATACAGTGCCTTGAACCAAGGCAACGCAATGGTGCAGACTTGGAGCGATCGCCTCCCAGAACCCCAACGCTACCGCTGGCATCGCCGATTGGAGTCCTGGGCCTACGGGTCAGGGGCCGATTTTTTCCAAAAAAGCCTCTAGGTCAGGCACATCTACCCAACACCCGGTTTCATGGGATTCATGGGTACAGTCCATCAACAATTGCGAATAAACCCCTTCGGCCATGGATGGCGCAGTGGTTTTTCGGTTCAGAATACAGTCGGCCCAATGATGAATGGCGCGGGTCACAGGGGCAATCCGTCCATCTGGATAGGTTTTGGCAAACTCGAAGGCGAGTGGGATGGGCAACTCGCTCAGGGTTTCGCCAGACTGAGATCCCCACAATTTAAATCCATGCACATAGTCCGAAGGATTATCGCTTCCCAGAACTAACGCACCGCGATCGCCATAAACCTCCACCCAGTGACCGCGACCATTGTAGGCCGTGGCACTGATGTTGACCTGCACAGGGGTACCGTCTGTCAATTCCAACATCACTAAGCAGGTATCGTCGGCGTCAGCAATCTTGGGCATGCCGCTCAATGCATCGGGGCGATGGCCAATGGAGGTTTTTAAGCGACCGCAAACTTGTTTGACCGGACCAAACAACCAAGCAATGTAGTCGAAGGTATGGGAACCCAATGCACCCAGGGAACCGCCGCCCGCTTCGGCACTGGCATGCCAACTCCAGGGACGGTTTGGGTCAGCTCGGCCAGGAACCAGCCAATTGATGGTAACCAGACGCAGTTTCCCGACATAAAAAGCATCCAGTTGTGCTTTCAAGGCCATCCAGGCCGGAACGAAGCGAAACTCAAAATTGGGAACGACAGGGAGAGCCTGCGATCGCGACCGTTGGTACAAGGCTCTGGCTTCCTGAGCATTCAGGGTGACCGGCTTTTCAAGAAAGACGGGCTTACCCGCTTCTAACGCCTGGACGGTCATGTCGTAGTGCTGAAAGGGTGGCGTGGAAATGCTGACGGTGTGAACCTCTGGTCGGGCCAATAGTTCCGCCAAATTATCCGAGGCAAACGGGATCTGGTGGGTTTGGGCGATCGCCTCGGCTTTGCTGCGATCGCGGTGATAGATGGCGATCGGTTGGGTGAGGGGGCAATCGTTGAGGGCAGGGAGATGGAC
>JBAVRC010000678.1:0-3922 GCA_049694615.1 Thermosynechococcaceae cyanobacterium
GCGCAGGCAAAAACTTGGTCGGACGCTTGTTTGGGGTTAGCAGGACCTGACGAAATGTGTGCAGCCGTTTTGGTGGAAGGCTGGGAAGTAACCCTGACCCATGATCGGCAAGAATGGGTTTATCGAACCAATTATTCGGGACAGGTCATCAAGCAAGATCCCGCAGGCAGTCATTCGAGTCGTTTGATCTCCCCTGCTGCTGAGCAGATTCCACCGGATCAATTGCCACCGAAACTCGATAAAGCCGTGGTCTTTCGTGAGGTCAAGTCCGGGGGCTTTGCTGGGTCAACGGAGGAAGTCACATTGTTCAGAGATGGTCGATTAGAACGACGGTGGCTGTCTGGTCCATCGGCACCGGAGCCGACGGACCGGGCTGCGGGGTCAGGCACCCTCAGCCGAACCTTGTCCAAACAAACGGTCAAAGCCTTTAAGGCTCAACTCTATCAATTAAAATTCGGGCAATTTGGGGGACTCCGCTATCCTGCACCGTCAGGGGCTGCGGACTATTTTATGGTCACCCTCACCAATGGTCAGACCACCGTTCAGTATGCCGACCTCAACCACGGGGCCCTGCCCCAGGATTTGCAATCATCCATCCAAATTTGGCAGGCTTTAGTGTCTGAGGGGTTGCGTTAAGGATCGCACCGGAGGCAAGGGGGCGAACTGCGGCAAGACGGGGCCACGGGTTGGCTCGGTCAGGTTAGATGCCTGGGCAATGCTAATCGGGTCAGGCTGCGTTGCGGCGTTTGGGTCGTCCTGCGGCAGTTGGTGTAAGGCGTTTAGCTTTAGTTCTAGCGCTAAGGTGTGTTCCATCTCGCGTTGTAAATCGCGTTCTAACAACCCCTTTGCTTTGCTGAGTGCTTGCACGCCCTGTTGTAAGGTATCAGCCGTTTCTAGGGCTTGGCGCAATTCTTCTTCCCGTTGGGTTTGCATTTGGGTAAGCCAATCGGTCTTGGTTTGCAGCAAGACGGCGTTATCTTTGATGCGCTGACATTCCGCTTCCAGGGTGACCTTGGTCTGTCGCAGCATGAGCACCTCTTGTTCTAATGCGTCTCCCCACTGTTGTCGATTCTGAAGTTCGCCCTCGATACAGACTTTAAGACGGGCCAGATCGCTGAGTTGTTCGGAGAGCAAGCGGTTCTTTTCCTGTGCCTGTGCTAGCGCTGACGCCTGCTGCACATTGGTTTGGGTCAGGGTTTGAATGTGTAATGTCTGTTCAGCTGATTGCGTTTGCAGCGGTTGAAGTGCGGTCTCCAGATCTTGCTTCGCTTGCGCGAGTTCTTGGGATTGCTGTTCCAAGGTAGCCGCCAAGGTGCGATTCTGCTGGACAAGGGCTGCCTGGGTGTTTTGGGATTGGGTGCGCGATCGCGTAAGCTGATCGATGTCGCCTTCCAGCTTATGTTGGGTTGTCGCCATTTTTTGTTTGAGGGATTGAAAGGCAGCTAAGAGTCTAATCAAAAGGCCACTCAGCCCCAGCAGGCTGACAACTAAAACGATGGGAAATTCGGAATACATGATATTCTCCTCACAGAGATTATTTGATCGACTGTTGCCATTAGGGACGCAGGACTCGCAATACGCGAAAGCGTCCACGGAACAGAAGGATCCAGAGGGATTGAGAAAAGATATTTTGGGCTTGAGTGTACCATTAAAGATCGGATTTTAAACCTCTTCAGACAGAAGATGGCAGCGAATGGGTATGATCTCCCCTTTGACTTGCAGCGGGGATGTCCATTCTGAGACCATTGCATGAGCAGCGATAGGATATTGGGAATGCAAAGCGTCAACTGGCAAAGTCTCCAGAACGGGTCGGATATTCGAGGCGTTGCGTTGGCGGGGGTTCCGAATGAACCCGTTAACCTGACGCCTGAAGTTGTCCATCTTTTGGGCAAAGCATTTGCAACCTGGCTTGCATCGCGACTCGGCAAATCAACCGCAGATCTCAGGGTGTCTCTAGGGCGAGACAGTCGTTTATCCGGCGAGGAACTCCTGCAATCCGTTGCCGATGGCATCGCTTCCGTTGGCAGTCATGGGGTTGATGTTGCGATCGCCTCTACGCCAGCGATGTTTATGAGCACGGTCACGCCGGGATTCAACTGCGATGGGGCGATCATGCTCACCGCCAGCCATTTGCCCTTTAATCGCAATGGTCTCAAATTCTTCACCGCTCAGGGCGGTTTGAGCAAAACAGATATCTCGGCGCTCCTGAAGCTAGCGCAGGACCATGCATTTGACGCCGCCCCCATCAGGGGCAACCTGACCCAACGCAACTTTATTAGCATCTATGCCGATCAGTTGGTGCAGCGGATTCGGCAGACCGTGAATCATCCCGAACAATACGCCCAACCCCTCAAGGGTTTCAAAATTGTAGTGGATGCGGGCAATGGCGCTGGGGGATTTTTTGCCAGTCAAGTCCTTGAACCCTTAGGGGCCGATACCACGGGGAGCCAATTTCTAGACCCGGACGGCACCTTTCCGAACCATATTCCGAATCCAGAAAATCCAGATGCAATGGCCTCCATTGTGCAAGCAGTCCTAGACAACAAGGCCGATCTCGGTATCATTTTCGACACTGATGTGGATCGCTGTGCGGCGGTAGATCATTTGGGCCAAGCCATAAACCGGAATCGGTTGATTGCCCTGATGTCGGCTATTGTGTTGCGAGAGCATCCCGGTTCAACGATTGTGACCGATTCCATCACCTCAGATGGGCTGACCGAGTTTATTGAGACCGACTTAAAAGGGGTGCATCATCGATTTAAGCGCGGCTACAAAAATGTGATCGACGAGGCCATTCGCCTGAACGAGTCGGGTCAGGAATCCTGGTTGGCGATCGAAACCTCTGGACACGGCGCGATGAAAGAAAACTATTTCCTAGACGACGGAGCCTATTTGGTCAGCACACTGCTGATTGAGGCGGCGCGCCTCAAATTAGAAGGCAAGGGATTGTCGGACCTCATTGCCCACTTAAAAGAGCCGCAAGAGAGTGAGGAATTTCGGATTAAACTGAAGCGGGATGACTTTAAGGCTTACGGGAGAACGGTGATTGATAAGCTCCAGGAATTTGCTGAATCACAGCACCATTGGGCTATCGTGCCGAATAACTATGAGGGGGTCCGAGTCTCCTGTCTGGCCCCTCATGAAGCGGGTTGGTTTTTGCTTCGGTTGTCGCTCCACGACCCAGTGATCCCCCTCAATATTGAGTCCAATGTTACTGGCGGTGTGAGCGCTATCCAGAAAACCCTGTTGGATTTTTTCCAACCCTTTGATGGTTTAGATTTATCAGCCCTTCAGGAAAACCGTGGCTAGACACGGACCGATGTCCCGAACAGTCGTTCGCAGTTCAGAACCGCTCAGGTAATGGCCTATCGCACAATGCTTAAGACTCTCTATGCTTTGATCCCCATTTTTATTCTCTTTGAGAGAATAAAGGCAATGACGCCGGATAACGGGTCATGTCGTTGGATTTAGGAGCAATCGTATGAGTTGGCTTATCAGTGTGGTTATCACTGTCTTAGTGACCAGCATTAGTTTATTTATCCTGTCGAAGTTGCCCCTTGGCATTGAAATCGATAGTTTCGGCAAAGCGGTTTGGTCTGCCATTGTGTTCGGAATTCTGAATGCGATCGCCCAGCCGCTGTTTTGGCTGCTCAAAGGGGTTAACTGGATCACCCTGGGGCTGTTTTTCTTGATTTTGAATGGCATTATTTTTGGTCTAGCCGCGATGCTGGTGGAGGGCTTTCGCTTGAAATGGGGGTTCTGGAGTGCCTTGCTAGGTGCGCTGGTCCTCAGTGTTCTGAATAGCATTATTTTTACTAAAGTCCTTCCCCTAATTGGGCTGGGAGCGGTTTAACTCCCAAAAATATAGACGACCCTGGCCATGATTCGGGGGAGCCAGGGTTCTCATGTAGGGTTAACGCGA
>JBAVRC010000679.1:0-4480 GCA_049694615.1 Thermosynechococcaceae cyanobacterium
ATTACCCCGGTTGAACCAGGCATTAGAGTAGTCCGGCTTGAACTGGAGGGCTTTGTCGTAACTGGCGATCGCCTCTTCATAACGACCTAATTGATAAAATGCCCATCCCCGACCATACCAAGCTTGATAGTAGTCCGGCTTAATTTTAAGTGCTTCGTCGTAACTGGCAACCGCATCCTCGTACAGTTCTAATCCCTGTAATATTCCAGCCCAACTCCCCCAGCCAAAACTTGTAACTGCTTCTATTGGCGAATTCAAAAAAGACTTATCGAATCCGAGAAAAGCATCTTGTAAAGACCGCCAATTAAGAACACTCCGCCATTTTCCATATTCAGGAGATTGCCCTGGAGCAGAGGGACCAATTTTTGACGAAATATCTTCCAGATCTGAAAAGTTGAATACTCCTGTACTCCAATCGTAAAAATCCGGCGCACGACGGATAAAATACTTGATTGCAAAAGTCGGAAGGATAAAGACGAAACAAATAGTTTTGAAATCGTCTCTGAATCTTTCGCGTTGTTGATTGAGATGGATCAGAATTCTTGGAACACTGCTAATGTTGTAATAATCTCCATCCCCACCATATCCCGTTTTGATATCGGATTCCAAAGACTTTTCTAATCCTTGAATGATCAAAATATCAAGCGATTCTCGGTCAGATCTTACGGCGATTCGATCATAAAGATTGTCGATTGGCTCAGTTATCTCTAAGATCCCTATATTTTTTTGGAACAGATCGTCCTTGATCTGCAGAATTAAATCATTGGCAGTTGCTGGCGAACATTGAACAAATGCAATACCAAAGCCTTTTCTACGCCGTAAAGAACGCAAAAGAGCTTTATATGCTTCCTCTTGCGCTAACTCTTGTCTAAATTTCGATTGAGCAAGGGTCATTGACCTCTAACCTTCGCCAACGCTTCTTGAAACGATTTCAAATCCTCAACCAGAGGATGCACATTATGCCAAATTTTTAGGTTCCCATCTTCATCATAGTAACGATACTCCAATAGACACCGACTCAATAGCAACCGTAAGCACTGTTCGTTGTTTTTGACCTCCTTATAGTGACAGGCACTGGCTAAAATTTCCCAGTGAGGCTCCTGAATGGCATTCTTATAGGTTTCCCTAGCCTCCTCAACTGCACGTTTAACCGCCTGGGCCTTAATAGGCAATACATCTGTATAGTCAATCGCTTTTTGGATCAACTGCATCAAATTGCGGACATGTCCACCACTCATCAAAAAAAGCTGCTCTAGCGTCTTAGCGCTGTCAAATACCGAAGTTTTGCCCTCCATTGGGCTATCCAGCCGATGCACCAATGCAGGATCGATTCCCTGAATGCGTCGCGCAACCATTTCCCGCAATTTGCCTAGCCCCACAGCATTAACGCCGCCGTTAGGATGCCGCACCATAATCATCGGCAACACATCCGGTTTGTCGTAATTAATTTCCAGATCTGTTGCTCGCTCCGAATACACCAACGCAATAGGGACTGTATAAATTGTGTGACAATTCAGACCCCGCAGCATATCGCAGCGATTTAGATAAATTTCCTCATAATTACTAGGTTTTCCGGGTTCCCGCACTTCCACAATCCGGTCCAGATTATCCACAATCACCACCAAACCCCGATTGCGCTCGGCTGGCAACTGTTTTTGTGCCTCGGCAATGAAATCATTCAGCGCTTGGATCAAAGATGGCGTATTCGCATTGATCCGTTGACGCAACTCTCGTCGCTTGTCAGGCACTGCCTTCAACGTGGCCGTAATCTTCGCAAACTGCAAAATTTGCGTTTCTAAATCCAGCCCTTCAAATGCTAATTCTGTTAAAGCTAGATCCTTGAGAGAGGCCCAGCGCTCTCTCATCCAATCCACCAGCGGATTGTGATTTTGAATTTTGATCGCCTCCACTAAATGTCGCGTACAAGCAAACAGAATTTCGGCATAGTCTGCATCCTGGGGTTCAATATCTTGTTCGTCTGCCGCAAAATAGACTACAAAAAAGCGCTGTTGCTCTAAATACTCCTTCAGGCGTAACAGTTCAGTAGACTTGCCCACACCGCGATGACCAGAATACAACTGACACGTCGGGTTCTTCGAGCGGGTAATCTTGCGACCCAATTCCTGGATGACATCCCACTTCCCGCGTACTTCTTCAAACGCCACATAGACTTCTTTGGGCGGTGGCTGAAAAGGCTCAAAAGCACTGTAGATTTCCGTTAACAGTTCTTCGTCAGTCATCCAGGTTGCTCACGTTGCTTTAATAGACTTAAAAATCCCGATTCTTCTAACATAACTCGTTGTACAGTCTTTAAGAGATTCTTTAAGACATGGCAATATAGGCATAACATAAGGATAGCTGTTGGGTAGAGCGTTAAGCTAATTGACCGCCTCCCACCGCTGCACCAACCGATCGCGAATGTCGTAAAAGTCAGCCCAAGAATCATACGCTTTCCCGCGTTCTTCCATATACTGAGCAAGGCGATCGCGAGCAAACACCACATCTGCCGCCAGCGCCATATTCAGATCCGTCACCGAATCGCCAATCACAATGGTTTCGCGGGCCGGATGCCGTTGCATCAGCGCTACCTTATCCACAAAGTCCGTCTCGCCTTCAGCAGGGGACGTGATTTGGAGGCGATCGCCCCCCGTATCCACTGCAACGCCATAAATCGCCTGGATCTGGGACTGATAGGGTGCCAACGCAGCCGCCACCATCCCCTGTAACCCACCCGAAATGACCACACAGGGAACATTCTGGCGATGCAGAAATGCCAAAAACTCCGCCAACCCCGGACGCAACGGTTGCGATCGCACAAACTCCAAAATCTCTGGATAAACCTGAGACGGAATCGACTCCAACATGCGACGCACCCCTTCTCGCAACGTCAATTGAAGCGTATAGATCTGCGGAATTAACTCGGCGGATAGGTCCGGCGTATAGCGTTTGAGCACTGCCACAAAGGTTTCGGCAACCGTAATGGTGCCATCAAAGTCGCAAAAAACAACTCGCTTGACATTCATGGAGTGCCCCACTTTTCTAGGGCACGGCGCAAAGGTCCAGCCGGAATCGTATCCAATTGAAAGGATTGCCCCGGAACCGCACCATCTAAGGCTTCAAAAAACGCAGCAACCCCCGCCCCTGGTCCATCGGGATGATCCATAATGCCCGTCCCCGCATTGAGGATCACATCTTGGCCGTAGTCCGCGATGACCCGTGGCACAATTCCCGGATGAATGCCTGCTGAAGGAACTGGGAATACATTGCGATCGCGCAGGGCATCCCGAATCCGTCTTTCTTCCACTGGGTCAAAGGGCAAGCTTCCGTAATGGGCTGGATACAACACCGCATCGGCTCCCCCGTGGGCCATTAAAGTGCCTAGTACCACAGCATAGCTAAACCCGTAATCGGGTGACCCGCACCATGCCCCCGCCAAAGCCGGATGGGCAAAAATGGGGACTGTAATCTCAGGATCTTGGGCTAGGGCTTCCAACACGGAAAACCCATAGGCCAGGACATTCAGCAACAAGGCATTGGCTCCCGCCGCCACCAGTTCCTTGGCCCGATCCAAGAGGCGATCAGCCCGACCCGTCACATTCACCGCATAAAGCAGGGGCTTGCCTGTGCGCTGCTGAGCTGCTTCAATCACCGGGCGACAAGCCTTTAAGCGCTCCAGGGTGGGGGCACTGGCAAGATCCCCCAGAATTTCGTCGTCTTTGATGATATCCAGTCCTGCCGCCGCTACTTGACTGAGGATCTGGGCATGATCCGTCGCAGACAAGCCCAAGGAAGGCTTAAAGATGGCCATGACGAAGGGACGGTCAGCAATGCCGAGGTGCGATCGCAATCCCGAAATTCCGAATTTAGGCCGTAGGCCGTAGGTGTCTGGCAAACGCACCGCCACTACCTTCGCCGGACCGGCCATGGAATACTTGCCAAAAATCATGGTGAGTAGGCTGGCAATATCGCCTTCAGTATTGGCGACGGGGAATTGCACGGTGGCGAGGGATATTCCTTCCGCATCGGTCTGCACCGCGAGGACTTCGCCTTGGTGACTGCGAAAGGTTGCTTCGCGATGGGCAAAGGATGCATCCCAGGTGCCCACGGTTTGACCCAGGGCAATCACTTTGGCTTGGTGCTCGGCATTCAGCCCAGGGGGGAACTGGTAGTCAACTTCAATGTACATGGGGGCTAGACGGCAATGGGTTGCATACGAATGGCGGTGTCGGTATAGTTGGGCACCCAACCCTCCGTGCCACTGAAGTAGCGCACCGCTTTAATGCGCCGCGATGGGGTGAGGTAAAACCAATGTTCGGTCCTAGCGGGCACATTAATATAATCTTCGACTTGGACGGTCAATTCCAGTTGGGTTCCGTCGGGTGCGATAAATCCAAAGATCCCTTCTCCATCCACGATGTAGCGCACTTCGTCATCGGCATGGGTATGGGGACGGTTGAATTTGGCCAGCAAGGTGTCCAGG
>JBAVRC010000680.1:0-2081 GCA_049694615.1 Thermosynechococcaceae cyanobacterium
ACCGATCAGGATGTTGATATGTTCGATCGCGAGCAGGTATTTATCGAGCGACATTTAATCCCTCTCAAGCAACGATTCCCCAGCCTGCGTATCGTGCTTGAACACATTACCACCTCAGATGCGGTGCAGTATGTCCTATCTACAGACAACATTGCTGCAACAATCACGCCACAACATTTGCTATTTAATCGCAATAGCTTATTTCAAGGTGGCATTCGTCCCCATTTTTATTGCCTGCCAATTTTGAAACGAGAAGAGCATCGATCGGCGCTTTTGCAAGCAGCCACCTCTGGCAATCCTCAGTTTTTTCTAGGCACTGATAGCGCTCCCCATCCTCGGAATAGCAAAGAAAGTTCCTGTGGCTGTGCGGGTTGCTATTCGGCTCTGCACGCTATGGAGTTATATGCAGAAGCATTTGAGAGCGTTGATGCTCTCGATAAACTCGAAGCTTTTGCCAGCTTCTATGGTTCAGATTTTTATCAGCTACCGCGCAATACTGAACAAATCACGTTGACCAAAATGTCCTGGCGCGTTCCTGATGAATTGCCATTTCCTGAATCCGGACTCGTGCCGTTACGGGCGGGTGAGGAGATCACTTGGCAAATGGTGTGACATGGAGTATTCAATAACCTCTAGCTCAGAAAGTTAATAATACAAGGGTAATTGCAATTGAACTGGCATCATACCCCCCAGTATTTAGCAGATGAGTATTCTGGGCTTATCAGCCGGATACTAGCAAAAGCCGAAACTCACGCCCACTCGTTAAGTGGTGCAGAAAATATGTGCTTGCTGGAGAAGGCTAACGTTGAAGCTCACCGGACGCAGGCAAACCTTGCAACTCAACCGAGCATATTGATACGTTCCGGTGCAGCGTCTGGTTAGGCACAATAATGGATGTCTCTTGATGAGCATCCTATACTGCTGACAAACTGATTTAAGAGAGTGTTTAGAATTTTGTGTAAGCGAGAATTTAGTCAAAGCATAAAGCGATCTGGAAATAGGATAGCAAAATATGATAGAGCTGCCTTCCAATCCTTAATTGGCCGAGTCCATCGTTTTGAAATATTGTTCATAGCGAGATAGAGGAGTTTGAAAACAGACTCTTCATCTGGGAAGACAGCCTTGGTTTTAATCACCTTGCGCAGGGAGCGATTGAGGGATTCAATGGCATTGGTGGTATACATGACCCGTCGAATCTCCATGGGATAATCAAACAAGGGGACAATGTGCTCCCAATGGCGTATCCAGATTTGGCTGATGGCTGGATAAAGGTCATCCCATTTTTGGGCAAAGGCATCGAGGGCAGCTTCAGCCTCAGCCAAAGAGGCTGCTTTATAGATGGCCTTAAGGTCGGCCGCCACGGCCTTGGCATCCTTCCAGGGGACATGACGTAGGCAGTTGCGAATGAAGTGGACCATGCAAAGCTGAACTTGAGTTTGGGGATAAACGACCTCAATGGCTTGGGGAAACCCTTTAAGGCCATCGCAGCACGCAATGAAAATGTCCTTGAGACCCCGATTTTTCAGTTCGGTGAGCACCCTTAACCAGAATTTAGCCCCCTCGGCTTCGGCTTCCCCAATCCACAGTCCCAAAAGTTCTTTGTCTCCCGCCAGGTTGATCCCCAAGGCGACATAGACCGCTCGTTTACTGACGCGTCCTGAAACCTTGAGGTTGATATACAACGCATCCAGGTAGACAATCGGATACAGAGGATCTAGGGGGCGCATCTGCCATGCTTTGACCTCGTCTAGGACGCTATCGGTGACTTGGCTGATCAGACTGGGCGAGACTTCAGCGCCATAGAGTTCTTCAAGTTGGCCTTGAATATCGCGGACCCCTAGGCCACGGGCATACATGAGCAAGATTTTTTCATCCAGTCCAGCCAGACGGCGTTGATGCTTAGGCACGATGATCGGCTCAAAGGTGCCCTGACGGTCGCGGGGGATCGACAAATCCAGGCTTCCGTTCTCGGTTTGTACGGTCTTACCTGAGTAACCATTCCGGCTATTGGTCTGGCCTGTGGCAGCGTCTTCTAGCGGGATACGGTTTAATGCTTCTGTTTCTAGATGATGACTTAACTC
>JBAVRC010000681.1:0-1891 GCA_049694615.1 Thermosynechococcaceae cyanobacterium
CACAAAATCCTCAACCTGTTTTTGTAGCGTAAGAGTGTAGATCGCTCAGTCGAGGTTCTCTGTTGGCATGCTTCTCCAGCAGAGGTTGCCTAGCCCTTGGGGTTAAGTGAGCGGGAGTTCGTAACGATCTAGCAACTGATAAAAGGAGGCACCGACAATGACACTGACACGATGGCGTCCATTATGGGATCTAGAAAAGTGGCAACCGGTCAGAGAAATCGAAAGTTTACAGCACGAAATGAACCGGATGTTTGAACAGCTCATGCATGGAGGGAATGGCGGTTTGAAAGATCTGACTTTTATCCCTTCCGTCGAGATGGAAGATACGGCTGACGAGATCCGTCTCAAGCTTGAAGTTCCGGGCATGGAAGCCAAGGACTTGGACATTGAAGTGATGGAAGATGCCGTTAAGATTAAAGGCGAACGCAAAGCCGAAAGTAAAACTGAAGAGAAGGGCATGGTTCGCTCCGAGTTCCACTATGGAAGTTTTGAACGGATCGTTCCATTGCCGAGCCATGTTCAAAGCGAAAAAGCGAATGCCGAATACAAGCATGGCATTTTAAGCCTGACTCTGCCAAAATCCGAGGAAGAAAAGAGGAAAATAGTCAAAATCAATGTGAGCTAGCTAGAGATACGACCAGTCAATATTTCTTCCTGGCAGTTTGAATAATAACGCTGAAGACTCCTAATCAAGAGTTTTTGCTCAGAAGGGCGGGTTTTCGATACAGCAACCCGTCTCTTTTCCTGCAAACTTTACCATTCTTATCTTCACCAATCAATGCTGGGGAGCGATTACAAAGTCGTGGCTATTCAGCATTTCTGGGGTTGAGACGATCCGAAAATCTGAGTCGTTTCCTTGAAAAAATGGTATCCTATAGGTGGGATCGTAGAGAGTCCCAAATGCCAAACAAGTGGCCAAGCCCCTAAGATAAATTGATACAGGGGAGCCAAACCAGGGTCTAGGAAGATCGAGGGTTTGAGATTCAAGTAACCCTATAGGTCCCATCAAGCCAAACTGGTTGAGGAGGCAGCCTTGTCTAAAATAGTTGAGCGAAACTGACGGGTCCGGTTAGAGTAATCGAGACCCGTCGGTTAGTTTAAAGTTACGCATACCAAGCTTGATACCATTGTCGCATTCGCCGAATGCCCAAAGTTGAACTCTGGATGATGGACTGGGCCAGCGATCGCAGTTCTGAAGGATAGCAATCTTGAAGAACCTGTGAGCCTTGGCTGTCGTTATCTGGCGGTTGTCTTCACAAATTCCTCAATTTATTATTATAGGTTGAGCATGGAGCCAACTTAAATCGTCATTTCCCCCTGTACATCATTCTTCAGTGGGGGAGTGTTAAATCATAACACTTGCGATTGGCTGTATCGGTTGAGGCTGTATCGGTTGAAAATAACAACCTTCAGGATTGCAACCAGGCTTAACAATCATTTTGAAGGGGAAATAGACCCATGAATCAAACCTCGTCCAGTACTGCCATTATTCCTGGATTCCCGCTCTGGCGTTACCTGCGTCAGCCGCTGTTTCATTCGACAACGATTTTGAATCCATTTCTGTTCTGGCATCGCTACCAGCTCCAAGTTCAAGATCCGATTTCTTTTTTAGAAGCGTGTTGGACCCTAAACTATGAAGCCACGTCAGACAAATAATCAATAGATAGTAATACACTAGTTTTCTTGGCCACGGATTATACTTTACATCTGTACTTTAGGGAGGAGGTTTTATGCTGTTCATCAAACGTTTGATGTTCTATTTCGGCCTCTTAATCGTAGTATTGGCGAGTTGTCTAGGCATATTGCTCTGGGCTCAACCTGCAATTGCAGCAACTTCAATGTTGCCAACCTGACTGACGGACAGAAGTAATCCAAAGCCTTATGCAACAAG
>JBAVRC010000682.1:0-1890 GCA_049694615.1 Thermosynechococcaceae cyanobacterium
CACGCAGTCCGGGCGGGTATATTCCTCCAGCGTTGTATTTAACCCTGGATCGATTGGCAGACACCTACGGCAGTGGGACATTGCGCGCCACTACCCGCCAAGGATTTCAGCTGCATGGCATTCTAAAGCGCGATCTAAAAACGGTGATTGCCGAGATTGTGCATCACATGGGGTCTACCTTGGGCGCTTGCGGCGACCTCAACCGCAATGTGATGGCTCCTCCGGCTCCCTACAAGAACCGGTTGGATTACCAGTACGCCCAGGACTATGCCAATCGGATTGCCGATCTACTCACCCCCCAGACCGGGGCTTATTATGAGATTTGGCTGGATGGGGAAAAGGTCATTTCCGGGGAAGAGCATCCTGAGGTGAAGGCGGCCCGTCTGCGCAATATCCACAACACCAATATTGCGAATCGGGAGGAACCGATTTACGGCGAGCATTACATGCCCCGCAAGTTCAAAATTGCGGTGACGGTTCCGGGAGATAATTCCGTCGATATTTACACCCAGGATGTGAGTTTGGTGGTCATCACGGATGAAACCGGCGAACTGGAGGGGTTTAATGTGTTGGCGGGCGGTGGTTTAGGCCGCACTCATAATAAGGAAGAAACCTTTGTACGGGCGGCGGATCCCTTGGGCTATGTCGATAAGGATGATATTTACGATTTGGTGAAGGCCATTGTGGCCACCCAACGGGACTATGGCGATCGCACCCAACGGCGTCATGCCCGCATGAAATATTTGGTGAATGATTGGGGGGTCGATAAGTTTCGACAAATGGTTGAAACCTATTTCGGCAAGCCCCTGGCCCCCTTTCGCGCCTTGCCGGAGTTTCGGTACGAAGATTTTTTGGGGTGGCAAGACCAAGGCGACGGCAAGTTGTTTTTAGGGCTGTCCATTGAGAATGGACGGGTCAAGTACGAGGGCACGTTTCAACTGAAAACAGCGCTGAAAACGGTGGTAGAGAAGTTTTCTTTACCCATGTTGCTCACCCCCCATCAAAATGTGATTCTCTACGATATTTCTCCAGAGTTGCGGCCTGAGCTGGATCGCATTTTCAGCAGTGCTGGGGTGCGTCCGGTTGAAACCATCGACCCCTTGGTGCGTTATGCGATGGCCTGTCCCGCTCTGCCCACCTGCGGGTTAGCCATTACCGAGTCTGAGCGAGCGATTCCAGGGGTTTTGGACCGGATTCGGGCTTTGCTGGATCGGATGGATTTGAGCCAAGAGCATTTTGTGGTGCGCATGACGGGTTGTCCCAATGGGTGTGCCCGACCCTACATGGCGGAGTTAGGGTTTGTCGGCATAACGCCGGAAACCTATCAAGTTTGGTTGGCTGGTAGCCCCAGCCAAACGCGGTTGGCTGAGGTCTATATGGAAAAAATGCCTATCGCCGAGTTGGAACGCCATTTAGAACCGTTGTTTGCGTTCTTTAAAGCTTCCAGACTGAGCGATGGCCCACCCGAAAGTTTTGGCGATTTTTGTCATCGTGTGGGGTTGGATGAATTGCGGACCTATGTGTCCACCTATGTTCTGGCCACAGGCAAGGGGAGTTCGGAAAAACATCGGATTCGCTATCGCGTGAATCTGCGCCCTGAAGTCTTTGCTCAATTAAAGCAGGTATCCGAGGCGAAGGGACGCACCCTGGCCGATATTGCATCGGATGCAATTGTTGCATATTTGAAGCAGCCCCAGAGCGAGTAGGTTCAACTGGCATTGATTGAGTTGAGTCTGCCATGAAGGTTGTGGTCATTGGTGGGGGGGCAGCTGGCTTTTTTGGGGCGATTGCCTGTGCTGAAGCCAATCCGCAAATCCAGGTCATGCTGTTGGAGGCGACGCGGCAGTTGCTAGCCAAGGTAAAGGTATCTGGCGGCGGTCGCTGTAATGT
>JBAVRC010000683.1:0-3013 GCA_049694615.1 Thermosynechococcaceae cyanobacterium
CCACGGTGGAGACGCGTTTAAGTCCTTTATCGTGGGCCAGTTTAGCCAGGGCGCGGGCTTGATAGGTATCGGGGGGAGCAGTTCTGGCCCAAAACCCTTTGAAGTCGCCTTTTTTAGCCCGTTCCGTAAAGACAGGGCTGGTACTGCCGGGGGAGACCAACATCACTTTGTTGCGAACCCCCACATCGACAGCGGCCTGGGAGACGCTACTGGCAAATGACCCGACAACGCCTGCTACTTTATCGACTTCAGTCAGTTTGGTCATGGCCGCATTGCCAGCAGTGGGGTCGGTCTGATCGTCTTCGGCAACCAATTCGATGGGTTTGCCATTCACGCCGCCACATTGATTAACGGCATCGACGAGCAAGGGAACAGCGTCAATCATCGGTTGTCCCACTGGTGCCAAGTCACCCGTTGAGGGCAATAAGGAGCCTAGCTTCAGCCCACCGCTGCCGCCAGAGGAACCGGTGGTGGTGCCACAGGCTCCCAAAAGGGCTGTCATGGACAGGGCGATCGCCGCTTTTTGGCCACGGGCGAAGATGGCAAAATACCTTTGTAAGAGTGGCTTCATCAACATTCAACTCCTCACGCTATACAGACGAACCGTGCAACCTGAATCGCTATCTCTGGACCAGGCCGTTCATTGGAATGCATTTTATTACCTTTGGTGCGATTACGCTGCACTCCCGGCCAATCTGTTTCAGTGGGGTGTTCAATTGTCACGAAGGGTTCATAACGTTTACCGCAGATTGGGGAACAAAGCATCCTATGATAGGTAGCTGCATGTGCCTGCAAGGGCGATCGCCTCTCTTGCCCCCCATGTTGCCGATCTGACCCCATCGATACGTTTTATGACTCAGGAATATCGCATTACTTTACTGCCCGGAGATGGCATCGGTCCCGAAATCATGGCCGTGGCTGTCGATATTTTGAATACCCTGGCAACCCAAAACAATGCCTTGCAATTTGTCTTTCAAGAGGCGCTGATTGGGGGTGCCGCCATTGATGCGGTGGGCCATCCCCTGCCGGAAGAAACCTTAGACCGCTGCCGTCAAAGCGATGCAGTTCTCTTAGCCGCCATTGGGGGTTACAAGTGGGATGCCTTGCCTCGTGAGCTACGGCCCGAAACGGGACTACTCGGACTGCGATCGGGTTTAGAACTCTTTGCTAACCTACGTCCGGCTCAAATTGTGCCCCAGCTGATCGATGCCTCTAGTCTAAAACCAGAGGTGGTGGATGGGGTGGACATTATGGTGGTGCGCGAACTGACGGGTGGCATTTATTTCGGCAAGCCCAGGGGGATCTTTGCCACGGAAACGGGTGAGCAACGCGGGGTCAATACCATGGCCTACAGTGTCTCGGAAATTGATCGCATTGGGCGCGTGGCCTTTGAAATTGCCCGCAAACGCAATCGCAAACTCTGTTCCGTTGATAAAGCCAATGTGTTAGAGGTCTCGCAACTCTGGCGCGATCGCATCACGGCCCTCGCTGCCGACTATCCCGATGTGGAGTTAACCCATCTCTATGTGGATAACGCGGCCATGCAGTTGGTCCGATGGCCCAAACAATTCGACACGATTGTGACCAGCAATTTGTTTGGAGACATTTTGTCTGACATTGCGGCCATGTTGACGGGTAGCATTGGCATGTTACCCTCCGCCAGCCTGGGGGCATCCGGCCCAGGTGTTTTTGAGCCGGTGCATGGGTCCGCACCCGATATTGCTGGACAGGATAAAGCCAATCCCCTAGCCCAAGTCCTCAGTGTGGCCATGATGCTCCGCTATGGTCTAAATCAACCCGAAGCGGGCCTTCGCATTGAAAATGCCGTTTCTCAGGTTTTGGCTAAAGGATATCGGACCACCGATATTCAATCTCCCGGTACAACGGTTTTGGGGTGTCAGGCTATGGGAGAAGCCTTAATCAAAGCGCTGGAATCGATGCCCTAGATTTGGCCACCCCTTATCCCCTATACCGATCAGCCGTCTTGGTCGGACCAACCGCAGGCTGGACAAGCGCATTGTCCCAGCCTCCGAGCCACCAGAGAAAGTTTGTGCTTGCATTGCGGACATTGACCCGTAAAAAACGGATGGGTGGTCAGCACCCGAATTTGTTCAAAATAGCTGAGCTGTGACAACAAAGATGGTTTCAAGGCCTGCGGCGTAATAATGGGGTCGGTCACTGCTGTCATATCAATGGGGGGTGGGGTTTGGTGGGCGAGCTTAGGGCAAAGTTGGAAGTGAACCTTCGTCTACTAAGCTGTCAGATCCAAGCCCAGAGCGTCAATTGTGGAAACTACGGAATTCAGTCGCTGCCTTATTTTTAGCCTTTAGGCTATTACCTCGGATGGGCCAGCACCATATCTCGACGTCGAGGCTGAGTTGATGGAGCTTGCTTAGCGGGTGACAACCTAGCTACGAAGCTTGTTGCATAAGGGAAAGAGCCACAAATCCGCGCTGGAAATAGAGCCGTTTATGGGGCTTGAGGGCAATTAGATTTTGTACCCAATCAGCCCATAATTCCATTCCATATATCCATCTTTGCCCATAGAGTCCAAAGTTAAATTCACTCTGACGCAAAGTTTTATCTTTATGCTCTTGAATTCGTCCAGCATAAATTTCTATCCCTAAGGTCTTCATTCGTTGACCTTCTAATGTAGCCAAAGTGTAAGCAATCGCAACTAACAAAATCAAGGCTGAGAACCGAAAATCATTCACTTTTGCTTCCTCTAAGTTATAGCCCCCTGTCTTGCAATCTTTGAACAGTTGTTCAATTCCCCAGCGGCAAGAATAGACTTCCAATACTTATTTCAGTACAGACAAGTTTGTTAAAATATACCATGGCTCTCTTGGTCCCTTATTTCGATATTTTCGTTTCCAATAAACGGCTAAGTCACAACCTCCGGCAAAGCCGGAGGCTTGAATAAGGAGCCGCTTAAAGCGGCAACGCCCTTACCATTCGTCTATTAGGCGCAATTGTTCAATTCGCTGATCCTCCTTCTCTTGCTCTTGAATAT
>JBAVRC010000684.1:0-2193 GCA_049694615.1 Thermosynechococcaceae cyanobacterium
TAATTTCTTTAATGAATCGCTTTGCAAACCGTATTTTCCCACCTCTTTTTGGTCCACCCTTCGTATTTTCCTCTGCCTAGAGTAACAGAAGAGGGCTAGCATCCCAACTTCCCACACAGAAATTGCCGAAACCCCCAACCGTCTGCTCGCGCCAGACTGCCGAATCGCGTCTATTGCCTCAGACGATAGACGCTCGACCGAGCCATTGATTGCCCAAATCCAAATATGCGTGTCCAATAGCAAGAAATCTGCCACTATTTCATGGCCTCCCACTCTTCCTCCACTGGAGAGATAATATCGCCCGAAATACGGACAGAATCTTTCATAAATCCAAGAATGGAATCGGGCGATGCATCCGAGATCGGCACTAACTTGGCGATGGGCTTACCGCGCTTGGTAATGACAATCTCCTCATGGGTTTGCCAAACCCGATCCATCAAACTGAGACATTGAGACTTGAACCGACCCGCTGCGATTTGCATAAACAACTGTGAAACCAGCACTTCACTCCCATTAAACCAATATAGTCATATTGATATGACTATATTGGTTTACTCCAAATAAGTCCCCTTATATTGACTCTAGTGAAACTCTAGTGAACAAGGGCGTGGTATAATTTCCAAGCGCGTCAAATCTGCTCCATACAGCGTTTCAAACCTTTAACTCTTAAACTTGAAGCAGTCCCACCTGTTGGCAAACCCACCCCCTGACTCGGAGGATTCATCCGATGACTGCCTTTACCATCGACCTCAGCTCAATTACCACCCTCTCTCACGAACAGTTTGATCGCCTCTGCGCGAATAACCCTGAAGTGAAGTTTGAGCGAACCCCTACTGGAGAACTCGTGATTATGCCCCCTACTGGTGGTGAAACAGGCAGAGGAAATGCCAAGATAACTTCGCGCTTTGTTGTCTGGAATGAACAACGCAACCTAGGAGAAGTCTTTGATTCCTCTACCTGCTTCAGACTCCCTGGCGGCGGCGATCGCTCTCCCGATGTCGCCTGGGTTGAGCGATCACGTTGGGACGCCCTCACCCCTGAACAGCAGCAAAAATTCCCGCCCATCTGTCCCGATTTCGTGATGGAACTGCTTTCCCCAAGCGATAACCTTCATACGACTCGGCAAAAAATGCAAGAGTATGTGAGCAGCGGGATAAAGTTGGGCTGGCTCGTTAATCCGCAAGATAAACAGGTTGAAATCTATCGACCAGGACAGCCTGTTGAAATTCTGCAATCGCCTGCCACTTTGTCAGGTGAAACGGTACTCTCTGATTTTACGATGAGCCTTGCATGGCTGTGGATGTAAAGGGGGTTAAAGAAAGGTGCCCAAATCCGCCAGCGAAAAATGCCGCCTCTGCTCAAAGCTCTCTGCCGCAGAGGCCATAGACCGCCACGGCCCCACGGGGAACAACTGTTGGGTGGGCGATACATGCCATAAGCGACGGACGTACTACCGCAACCGCGATCGCTATAATCGCGATAAACGACAGCAGTATCGGCAGAAGACGGGGCAGGAGCCTGTGGTCTTGGCGATCGCCCCCCCAACGGTCGCTGCGGCGGCGTTGCAGTTATACCGAGCGCGGGTGGATGCACCGCTTCATGCGATTGGGGCAGAGTTGCGGGTGGGCGATCGTGTGGTGGCCCGGATTGAACCGATTCATGCGCAGGGCTTATCGGCGGCTCAGGTGAAGGGGTTTTTGCGGGAGGTATTGTTGGCCTTTTCGGTGCAGGCCGGGGAAGACCTGGGCAAGTTCGAGGTGCAGCAGGAGTTGTCGCCGGGGCTTTGCCCGATTTGCGGCGGAAAGGGATAGGTGGCCGTCATGGAACAGACTAAAATCTGCGTAGAAGTTATCCGATATGGAAGTGCTCAGTACGATCAAGCCGCTCAACTCAGGTATGCCTTGTTTTATCAGGAACATGGCATTTCGTATGAATCAATCTTCGATCAGGATGAACACCAACAGATTCATGTTGCAGTCATTAATACAAATAATGATGTGATGGCCTATGGTCGTCTAGCTCAAAACAATCCGCTTGAATTTCAGATTTATCAAATGGTTGTTAAACCCGATTTTCAGGGACATGGCTTCGGTTCCGCCATCTTAAACGCTCTAATCCAGTTAGCTGTTGAGAAGGGTGCAAGTCAGATTGCTGACTGACGGACAGAAGTAATCCAAAGCCTTATGCAACAAG